>DATFXE010000046.1:0-3397 GCA_035258585.1 Roseiflexaceae bacterium
CAGGGCGAGTGTGGGCCATTCTCGAGAATGGCCCACACTCGCCCTGGCTGGATTGGTTTACGATCTCGGGCTGGCCGCTGAGCCCCTACGACGGCGACAGGCCGGCCAACTACGTGGCCTGGGTCGGCAATCGCGCGCTGCCGAAGCTAAACACCGACAATCCCCAAGTGCGCGAGTATATTATGCAGGTGGCCGAGCACTGGCTGCGCGAAGGGATCGACGGCTGGCGGCTGGATGTGCCGTTCGAGATCGAGACCCCTGGATTCTGGCAGGAGTTTCGGCAGCGCGTCAAGGCGATCAACCCAGATGCTTATATCGTCGGCGAGATCTGGCATGACAGCCGCCAATGGCTCCAGGGCGACCAGTTCGACGCGGTAATGAACTACTTGTTTGCCGAGTCGGCGATCGCGTTTGCCGCCGGCCCGCACGTGCTGGCCGATCAGGTGGTCGGCCGGTCGTACCGGCCGATCCCGGCCCTCTCCGGCGTGGGATACGCCGACAAGATCGACTGGCTGCTGAACCTCTATCCCTGGGAGATCCAGCTGGCACAGCTAAACCTGCTCGACAGCCACGACACCGCGCGGCTGATCAGCATCGCCGGCGGCGACCGGGATAGCGTGCGCCTTGCGACGCTGCTGCTCATGACCTTCCCCGGCGCCCCGTCGATCTACTATGGTGATGAGATCGGCTTGCCCGGCACCAACTTCGACCCCGACACCCGCCGCACGATCTTGTGGGATCGCCCGGACACCTGGGATATGTACGCGCTGGCCTATCACAAGCAGCTGATCGCCATGCGTCACGCCCACCCGGCGCTGCGCACGGGAGCTTACCACCGGCTCTACGCCGACGACGATACCTACGCATTCGCGCGCACAAGCGGCGGCGAAGCGCTGCTGGTGGCCCTCAACGTCGGAGCGGCGCCGCGCAGTACCCATATGCCTGCCAATGGCCTGTTCGCGCCAGGCGGCGTAGTGGAATTGGTGTACGGCAGCAGTGCAGCGCGACTAGAGGGCCAGCACATCGCGATCGAGCTAGGGGCGCGCGATGGGGTGGTGCTGCGCGTAGGGAAGTAGTATGGAGACAGTTTGAAAATACTCCTTTAGACCTATTGTGAACTCTATAGAACTGTAATATGCTTTTGGCACTGAAACAGAGCCTTCGTGATATGGAATTCTACCATGAGCATTGCACCACTGCTGATCGAGCGCGATCGCACCGACAACCTGTTCGCCCGGCAGCGCTTCATCTACGACGCGCTCTGCACGCCCGCCGCCGCCATGGTCTACCGCGTCGGCGAGGAGCTGGCGGCACGCTTTTGCGACAAAGTCGTGATGAAGAGCTCCGACTGGGACTTCGACGTCGAGGAGTATGCCGGCGCGGGTTTGTGCGCCCTGCGCCCGCACGAAGCATTTTACGCCGACCTGGACGCCAACTGGATCCCCGACCACAGCCTGATCTCGCGCAGCTACGACCAGGCCTGGTACCGCGTCGGCTGGCAGGGCGCCGAGGTCGAGGTGGTGCGGCTGACGTTTCCAAACGCTTGCGGCGAGCAGACCGTACGCTGGCTGATCGCCGACACGCCCGACCTGGCCGATGCCTTCTTCGCCGCGGTCTGCATCTGGAACAGTAAGATCGAAGATGCGATCATGGTCTTCCAGGATGGCTACTGGCAGAAGAACCGCGATCTCTACCTGGCGATCCAGCGCGCCACGCTCGACACCCTGGTGCTCGGCGGCACGCTCAAGCAGGATCTGTATCGCGACCTGGCCGCCTTCTTCGAGTCCCGGCCGATCTACGAGCGGGCCGGGATTGCCTGGAAGCGCGGGATTGTGCTGATCGGCCCGCCCGGCAACGGCAAGACCCACGCAGTCATGGCGCTGATCAACGCGCTTGACAAATCGTGCCTGTATGTCAAGAGCTTTTCGTCGCAGCATGCCGACGACCACCACAATATTCGCACGGTGTTCGTCCAGGCGCGCGAGACAGCGCCATGCATCCTGGTGCTGGAGGACCTGGACTCGCTGATCACCGACCACAATCGCTCGTTCTTCCTGAATGAGCTGGACGGTTTTGCGGCCAACACCGGTGTGGTGACGATCGCGTCGACCAACTACCCGGAGCGGCTCGACCCGGCGATCATGGCGCGGCCGAGTCGTTTCGACCGCAAGTATCACTTTGGCCTGCCCGGCGCCGAGGAGCGGCTGGCCTACCTGGAGCTGTGGGGCGCCGGCCTCGACGACGCGATGCGCCCGGGCTCGTCAGCGGTAGCCCAGGTGGCGGCTGAGACGGCTGGCTTCAGCTTCGCCTACCTCAAGGAGCTGCTGGTGGCTTCCACGGTGCGCTGGGCCGAGCGCCAGGAAGCGGGGACGATGGACCAGATCATGCTGGTCGAGCTGGCGGCTCTACGCGACCAGATGAGCAGCGCCGGCCTGGCATAAAGGAGGGATTATGACACGAGCACCGCTCGGGTTCTCGATCGGCGAGCCGGGGCGCGCGCCGCAAGTGTTCGACCTGGAGCAGCCGCGCACCGACACGATGCCGATCCACCCGGCGCACCGGCCTGGCTACAGCTATGTGCTGCATCGCCGCCACCAGGATTCCTATGGCCAGGATGGACCGCGCACCGGCGCCTCGGGCATGATCGTGTGCATGGAGCACACCGGCACGCATATCGACGCGCTGTGCCACCAGGCTGGCGATCTCATCCTCTGCGGCGGCATCCCAGTCGACGCCGAGGTACAAACCTCGCGCGGCTTCACACGGCATGGCGTCGAGCAGATCCCACCGATCGTGGCGCCGGGCGTGTTGCTGGATCTGCCGGCCCATTTCGGTGTGGACGCGCTGGCGCAGGGCTATGCCGTCACGGCGGCCGAGCTGGAAGCGTGCTGCGCCCGGCAGCGGGTCACGATTGAGCCGGGCGACGTGGTGCTGGTCTACACCGGCAACGAGCAGGCCTGGGCCGACTCTGAGCGCTACCTGGCCGGCCCAGGGATGGCCGGCGATGCCTCGCGCTGGCTGGCCGATCGCGGAGTTGTGGCGGTGGGCGCCGACAATATGGCCTGGGATGTGATCGGCCTGCGCGACCCCGAGCTTGGCTGCACGTTGCCTGGGCACCTGTTGCTGCTGGCGCAGCGCGGCATCTATATCATCGAGAATCTGCGGCTCGGCGCGCTTGCGGCGGCTCAAGCGCAGCGGTTTGCGTTCGTCTGTACGCCGCTGAAGTTCGTGGGCGCCACCGGCTCGCCGGTGCGTCCGATCGCGATCGTCTGATCGATTGCCGGTCGCGACGTCGATGGCGCAATCCTACGCGTCGCTCATCTGCCCGATCATCGCCGGACGCGCCCGGGAGCTCGCGTGGCTCGCGCGATTCCTCGCGGGCGAGGGCGGGCCGGTG
>DATFXE010000047.1:0-10799 GCA_035258585.1 Roseiflexaceae bacterium
TGGTCTGGCTATTGAGCACGGGGCCGTAGATCGCGGCGGCATAGTAGGCGCTCATGAACTGATCGTCTGCCAGGTAGGCCAGCAGATCCCTGGCCTCGTCCTTAAACCGACTGGTGGTCGGGATCACACGCAGGTTCGGGCCCTGCGGGGCCACCTGCATCTTCGGGCCGGCCGGCAGCGCCGAGAACTTGGTGGCGGCAGCCAGCTCGGGGTCGTTCTTCTTCAGGTTCAAGAACACGCTACCCGGGTTGGCGATGAACAGCGCGTTGCCCGATTGGTAGGCAGTATTGTCGCCAGCGCCATCCCAGGTGGTGACGCCGGGCGGGAACGCGCCCTTTTTGAACAGATCGGTGATCCAACTCAGGAAATCGCGGGTCTCCTTGCTGTCGATCGTGCAGGTCTTGCCGGCGTCGTCGGCGATCCGGCCACCCCAGGATTGTAGCATCGAGGTGGTCAGATTGCCATCGCCGACATTCGAGAGCGCGAAGCCCATGCCGTAGGTCTCGGGCGGCTTCTGGGCCTTCAGCGCCATCTCGCCCAGCTCCTGCCAAGTCTTGGGCGCATCCGCAAAGCCGGCCGGCTCCAGGATATCCGAGCGCCGGTTGATCAGGTTGCCCGAGGTGCCGAAGGGGATGCCGTAGCGCTTGCCACCGAAATCCTTCGGATCATTCGAGGCGTCGGCCGATTTCAGCCAGCCGCCGTGGGCCTTGCCGATCGCATTATACACGTCGACGAGCGCCTCCAGCTTGCCGCTCTGGCTGAGCAGCAGCATCAGGTCGCGGCCCATGTCGAGCGCATCGGGCATGGTGCCGGCCTCGACGGCGGCCGACACACGCTGGGTGGTCTCGTTCTGGTTGATCATGACCACGTCGACTTTAATGCCCTTCTCCTCACCCCATTTCTTGATCCGCTCCTCGAGCATCTTGTTGGCCTCGTCGGAGAAGATCAGGCCGCCCCAGTAGGTGAACGTGCCCTCGGCCGGCGGCGGGATCGGGACCAGCGTCGGCGGGGCGGCAGCCGCGGCGGCGGTCGGTGCTGGTGCAGCGGTAGGCGCGGCAGCAGTCGCGGCGGCGGTAGGCTGCTCGGCAGTAGGAGCCGCAGTGGGCGCGGCAGCAGCCGGGGCGGCGGTAGGTTGCTCGGGCGCGGGAGCGGCGGTGGGCGTCGCCGCCGCGCCACCACAGGCGCTCAGCAGCAGCGCGAGCAACACAGCGATCAGAGAGAGTCTGGGCCGTCGGGCAGGTGGAACCGAATACCGCATCGTAGGCTCCTTTTTTTACAGGGGATGGGAGATGGGAGATGGGGTGGGCTCATCCCCAACCCCCATCTCCCATCTCCCGTCCCCCATCCGCTAATACCCGTGCATACTCCCATCGGCGCGGCGGGTGGCCGGCAGATATTTTCGCTCGTAGGGGTAGCGCGCCGCCAGTGCCTCGTCGATGTCCACTCCCAGGCCGGGCGCATCTGGCAGGCGCAGGTAGCCATCTTCGAAATATGGCCCGCCGCTGATCACCTCGTGGACCGCGTCGGGGTGGCGCACCCACTCCTGGATGCCGAAGTTGGGGATGGCCATGCCGACATGCGCGCTTGCCGCCGCGCCGATCGGCCCGACGTCGCCGGGGCCGTGGAAGGCGGTGCGGATGCCGAACGGCTCGGCGATCGCTGCCAGCTTCTTGCCCTCGGTGATGCCGCCGATGTGCATGGGCGAGCAGCGCATATAGTCGATCGTCTGCTCAACTACCATTGGCAGTATCTGCTCTTTGCTACTGATGATCTCGCCGATTCCCAGCGGGGTGGTGCTGGCTGCACGCACCACGCCCATGCTGGCGGCGTGCTCCGGCCCGATCGGGTCCTCCAGGAACAGCAGGCGGTACGGCTCGAGGTCCTTCGCCAGCCGCGCCGCCTCGATCGGCGACAGGCGACCGTGCGCGTCGTGGAACAGCTGGATCTCGGGGCCGAGCCGGCCGCGCAGGTGCTCGAACAGCCGTGGGGCGATCTGAAGGTATGGCTCCGGCTCCCACTCGCCCTCGTAGGGCAGGCGCTCGGCGCGGGCGCGCTGGAACGCCGGATCGTTCTGGTCCTCGGCGCCGTAAGCCCCTGGCGCGCCCGGCACCGCCATCTGCGCGCGGATGACCCGATAGCCAGCCTCCTTGGCGCGAATGACTGACTCGGTCGCCTCCTCGAAGTCGCGCCCGTTGGCGTGCTTGTAGGTCAGCAGGCCCTTGCGCGTCGGCCCGCCCAGTAGGCTGTAGACCGGCAGGCCGGCGACTTTGCCCTTGATATCCCACAACGCCATATCGATCGCCGCCAGCGCCGAGTTCTGGATCGGGCCGCCGCGCCAGTAGGCGCCTTTGTAGAGGAATTTCCAGATATCCTCGATCGCGCCGGGGTCGCGACCGATCAAGGTGGGCGCCAGATGGTGCTCGATCAGCGCGGCGACGGCCAGCTCGCGGCCGTTCTTGGTACCCTCACCCACGCCATACACGCCTTCGTCGGTCACGATCTTGACCAACGTGTACGTCTGCCCGGCCGGGCAGGTCACGATTACCCGCACATCGGTTATCTTCATCATGCTCCTCTTGGGCGCAGTAGCAGAAATTGGCTGTTTGCTGGTCTGACAATCCATACTATAATTGAGTGGCGAAAGTTTGTCAATGTGGTGCTAACGCCTTAAAAGTAAATCCTCATTAGCCTGCTGGTAAGCTCGCCGACTTCAGCGGCGGGTTGTGGTATGCTTGTCTGTAGCATCATCTTGCCAGCTTGATATGATTGTGGCCGCGAACTTGCAATTGCTCACGCTGGTAGATAAGTACAACGAGGTCGTGTACGTCTGAATCAACGACACGTGCAAGCTCGGCCTGGGGACCGCTGGCGCGGCCGGTCTTTCGTGCGCTGTGGCTGGCGGCCCTGGCGTCGAATATTGGCACACTGATGCAGGGCGTGGCCGCCGCATGGCTCATGACATCGCTGACCAGCTCGCCCGTGCCTGTCGCGCTGCTGACCACAGTGTCGAACCTGCCGCTGCTTCTGGTCGGCTTGCCGGCAGGCGCGATCGCCGATATGGTCGATCGACGCTGGCTGGTGATTCTGACGCAGGTCTGGATGCTGGCGGTGGCGGCGCTACTGGGCGGGCTGACGCTGATTGGCTGGATGACGCCCACGATTCTGCTGGCGCTCTCTTTTTTGATCGGCTTGGGCGGGGCGCTCAGCGCGCCAGCGTGGCAGGCGATCGTGCCCGAGCTGGTGCCGCGGCGCGAGCTGCCAACCGCGATTGCGCTGAATAGCGCGGGGTTCAATTTAGCGCGCGCGACCGGCCCGGCGGTCGGCGGCCTGATCGTCGCCGCCTCAGGACCGGCGACGGTCTTCTGGCTGAACGCGGCGTCATTCATCGGCGTGATGTTCGTGATTTACTTCTGGAAGCCGGCGGCACGCGAACAGTCGGCGTTGCCTGAGCGCGTGGGCAGCGCGATCGCGGCCGGCATGCGCTTCACGCGGCATTCGCCCCCGCTGCGCGCCGTGCTGCTGCGTACCATAGCCTGGATGTTTCCCGCCAGCGCGCTGCTGGCGCTGCTGCCCGTCGTCGCCACCCGACAGCTGGGGCTGGACGCGACTGGCTATGGCGTGCTGCTGGCAAGTATCGGGATCGGGGCGGTGGGCGGTGCCGTCGCGCTGCCGCAGCTGCGCGCCAGGCTCTCGGTCGATCGGCTAGTGGTGCTTCTGACGCTGGTCTTCGCCGGCGGCCTGGTCGGTCTGGCGCTGATTCACAACTTTGTGGCGCTCAACATCGTGCTGATGACCGCCGGCGTCGGCTGGCTTACAGTAAACTCGTTCCTGAATGTCTCTGCGCAGGTCACCACACCAGCCTGGGTCCAGGCGCGTGCGCTCGGCGTCTACCTGCTGGCGTCGCAGGGCGCTCTGGCCGGCGGCAGCGCGGTGTGGGGCCTGATAGCGGAGCGCTTCGACGAGCGGATCGCGCTGCTGGCGGCTGCGGCGCTGCTGGTGCTGGGGGTTGTGACGGCGCTGCGCTGGAAGCTCAGCGCGGGTGAGGATCTAGATCTCCGCCCATCGCAGCACTGGCCCGAGCCAGAGCTGGCGCTCGACCTGGACGCCTCGGACGGCCCGGTGCTGGTCACAGTCGAGTATCGCGTTGCGCTGACCAACCAAGCCGCGTTCTATGAGGCGATGGCGTCGGTGGAGATCAACCGCCGGCGCGACGGGGCGCATCGTTGGCGCCTGTTTCGCGACGCGGCCGACCCCGAGCGCCTGCTGGAGACCTTCGTCGTCGGATCGTGGGCCGAGCACATGCGCCAACATGAGCGCGTCACCGTGGCCGATCGGGCGATCGAGCAGCGCGCGCTGGCCTTGCAGCAGCCAGGCATCGCGCCGATCATCTCGCACTTCATTGCGGCCCCGCAGATCGCCAGAAAATCAAGATCCCAGCGGCGCGCGCGCTGAAATGTGTTGTCATTGCCCCGCGCTACGCAGTTCCATCATCCAGCGCCAGCTCTATGCGCATTCGACCTTACGATTATGTGCCCAGCGACGTGAGCTCATTTGTCAAGTCAGCTGCTGGCCCCGCTGTATCGCCGCACCCCGGCCTTCCACACTCTGCCCGAGATCAGCAGGCTGGCCGCGCTGATGCTCAGGAACAGCAGCACCTGCCACCATGCCAATTCACCGCGCAACGCCTGGAGCGGCACGGTCGTGGCGACGGCGATCGGCACCACGAAGGTGATCAGCAGCCGCAGCCAGACGGGGTAGACCGTGGCCGGGTAGCGGCCCGAGTCCATCAGCGCCTGCAAGATCGTCACGTTGTTGTCGAACTTGACGAACCAGAAGGTGCAGGAGATCAGCACGATCCACAAACTGTAGATAATCAGTGCGCCTGAGATAGTCAGCAGCAGAAAGCTGGTCACATTGCTGGCCGATGTTCCACCGCCGCTCACCTGAACACCGACGACGATCAGCGCCGTCGCCAGGGCGATATCCCACACCCGCCAGATCACGATCCGCGAGAAGCTGACCAGAAACTGGCTGCTGACTGGCTGGAGCAGCGTGTAATCCAGCGAGCCGTCGCGCACGCTGGTGTTGAACTTCTCGGTATTCGGCCAGACGAGCGCGATCATCAGGGTGTTAACGAGCCGCCAGACGCCCAGTAGTGCGAGCAGTTCGCCTTGCCCCCAGCCGCCCAGGGTGGCGGTGTTGTTGAAGATGATCCGCAAGCTCAGCAGCTCCCAGCCAAGCCACATCAGGCTCAGCAGTGCGTTGATCAGCGCGTCGGCCCGATAGGCCAGTTCCTGCTGGATGTTGACCTTGAGGAAGGTTGTGATCAGCTTAAGCGTGTGCATTCGTCTGGCTGCTCGCTTTCATATAGATGCTTGTAGCGTCACGAGCTGATCTTTCAGGCGCTGCTTTATCTTTTTTGTTCATCGCATCATTGATCGTTGAGTCCGTCTGTTGTGAGTCGAGCATCGCTCGTTGGTATTGGCATCACCAACCCCTATCTCCCAAGATACTGCTGGCAAACTCGCCAGGTGGGGGTGCGGGGCCGCAGGCCCCCGAGACGTTTGTGTTTTGCACCTGGTTCGGGCGGATTTGCCGCCCGAACCAGGTGCAAAACCAAATGCAGCTTGGAGGGCAAAGCCCTCCAAACCTCCCATCTGAGTAAGCCAGTAGTATCCTCCCAACTCCCAACCCCCGCGCTGCAAGCGCACTAGGCGCCCACGGCGGAGAAGCGCTTGACACCCCTGCGCCAGACCAGCTGGAACAGTGCCAGCCCGATCACGAACCAGAGCAACCCCAGCGCGAAGTTGCGGACAATCGCATCGGGCGGGACGCGCCCCAGGATGAGTTGGATCGGAAAGTAGATCCTGAGCTGGAACGGCAGATACTGCGCGATTTGCTGTACGGCCTGCGGCAGCAGCTGAAGCGGCACGAACAGCCCACCAAACAAGATGAACAGCGCATCATAAAACTCGTTGAGCGCATATACGCGGGTCGTCCAGAAAGCCACACAGGTGATGATCGCGCCGAACAGAAAACTGTTGCCGAAGCCCAGGACGATCGCCGGAATCGCCAGCAGCAGCGACTGGGGTGTCACGCTGCTGAAGTCGGGCTGGAACAACAGGCACAAGACGAGCCACACCGGAACCAGCACCATGAGCATCAATGTCTTGAACGCCAGGTTATTTATCAGTGTGTTGGTCAGAATCGGGTGGACCGGCTTGAGCAGCTCGCCCGACAGCGTGCCATCCTGGATCTTGTAGGCTAGGATATGGATGGTGATCTGGGTGGTCAGATTGTCGACGATTAGCAACGTCAGGTAGTAGGTGGTGAAGTCGTTGGCCGTCAGGCCGCTGACCGAGCCCTGGCTGTTTGCCACCGTGGTCCACACCGCCAGGAAGACGATCGGCGAGACCAGCCAGAAGAGCAGATACATCAGTAGGTTGGCGCGATACTGCCACTGCTCGGCCCAGTTCACCTGCCACATTCGTTTGTAGATGCGCAGCATAGTCTAGAGGGAACAGGACATAGGTTATAGGGGACAGGTCGCAGAGATCATTGATATCCCTGTTCCCTATCCTCTATCCCCTATCCCCTACTCGTGAAATGCGCGCTCGATCACATCCTCGATCGGCGGGTCTTCGATTGTCAAATCCTGCACTGGTAGGTCGGCCAGCAGCTGCGCGGCGATCGGCGCGACCTCCTCGGAGCGCACCTGGATCAGCTGTTTGCCGTCACCGTTCTCGTTCGCGATCGGGGTGCCATAGCGGCTCAGGTCGCCGCCCGCGCCATCCTGGAGCGCCACGCCGATCAGCTTGAAGGGTGCGATCCGGCGCGCGAGGTCGGCAATCGCGCCATCGTACTTGAGCTGGCCGTGATGGATGATGATGATCCGCTCGCACAGCGCGGTGACATCGGCCATGTAATGGCTGGTCAGCAGGATCGTCGCGCCGGTGCGGCGGTTGTACTCCTGCAAGAACTCACGGATGCGCGCCTGGGCCGTGATATCTAGCCCGATCGTCGGCTCGTCCAGAAACAGCACTTTTGGGCGGTGCAGCAGCCCGGCCGCCAGCTCGCACTTCATGCGCTCGCCCAGCGAGAGATTGCGCACCGGCTTGCGCATAATCGGCGCCAGCTCGAGCAGCTCGTCCAGCTCGGCCAGGGTACGTTGGTACTCCTCGTCTCCAATCCGATAGACCGCCTGGTTGAGTAGGAACGAGTCGGCTGCGGGAATATCCCACGAGAGCCGGTTGCGCTGACCCATCACCAGCGTCATCGATCGCAAGTAGCCCGGCTTGCGCTCCCAGGGCGTGAAGCCCAGCACCTGTGCGGCGCCGTCGGTGGGATGCAGCAGGCCTGAGAGCATCTTCAGGGTGGTGGTCTTGCCGGCGCCGTTCGGTCCTAGGAAGCCCACGATTTCGCCCGGCCTGATCTCGAAGCTGACCTGCTGCACGGCATGCACGTCGCGGTGGCGGCGCCGGAAGAAGCTGCGCACGGCCGCGCCGAAGCCGCCCTCGCGCTCGGGCACATGGTAGGTCTTGCTCAGGCCATCGACGACGATCGCGGCCGCCGCGGGCGCCGACAGGCTGCTTCGGCCGTTTGATTGCATGCCGTTAGCTCGATTCGCTGCTTGGAAGATCAACCCACAGATTGTAACACAAATGAGCGAATCGAAGATCGTTCTTGGGGCGGATACGCCAGCATTCAGAGCATCGTGAATAGGACGCGGACAAACGCGGAAAAGATCAATTCTTCATCCTACCAAAAGCTGTTCGACGCCGGCAGGCCGCGCGGCCGAAGTCCCGCCGCCTCGTACACCGCGTCGATCACGCGCATGTTGGCGATCGCATCGGCCGCATCCGTAAGCGCTGGAGCAGCGTCGCGCACAGCCCGCACAAAGGCTTGCAGCTGATAGAAGTAGGTGGTTTCGCCTTCAAGCCGTTCGTGGCGGGTCGCCCCACCCGCGCGCACAGTCACGCGGTGGAAACGGTGCGGCATATATGGGAGGGTCACCCGCAGCTCGCCGGCGCTGCCATACACAGTAGCGCCGGCCCGCAGCAGACGCGCCGAGAGCAGTGCGCAGACCATCCGCCCGGTGCGGCCATCGTCGAACCGGAAGTCGGCGGCCATGAGGCGATCGACTTGCGGGCGAATCAGGCGCGCCTTGGCGCGCACGACATGCGGTTCAGCGCCGGCCAAGAGGCGCAGCAGGTTGATCGCATAGCAGCCGACATCCATCGTCGCGCCGCCTGCCAGATCGTGGCGGAACTGGATGCGGCCCAGCTGGAGCAGCGGCACACTGAATTCGGTCTCGATATGCCGGATCTGGCCGATCTCGCCGCTGTCGAGGATCGCTTTGAGCCGGGCCGCCAGTGGGTGGTAGCGATAATGAAAACCTTCGACCAGCGCGCGCCCGGTGTCGGCTGCCGCGCGCGCCATCTGCTCGGCCTCACGGGCGTTGGCAGCCAACGGCTTTTCGCACAGGACGTGCTTGCCGGACTCAAGCGCGCGGATCGTCCATTCGGCGTGCAGACTGTTGGGCAGCGGGATGTAGACTGCATCGATCGTCGGGTCGTTCAGCAGCGCGGCGTAGGTCTTATGAATGCCAGGTATACGCTGCTTCGCGGCGTAACTGCGGGCTCGCTCCGGGTCGCGCGCGGCTATGGCAGCAACCTCGACATCGGGCAACTGGCGAGCCGGACGGATGAGCGCCACAACAGCGATCGGGGCCGCGCCGAGCGTGCCGATCCGCAAGGGTGTGGTCATGTCGAACGCTCCTTACGCGCTATATAGGCTCTGGATCAAATTGCCAAGGCTGCCTGGCACGCCGGATAGACTCTGGCGCGTGTGCTCCAGGTGCTCGGTCATCGCGCGCCGGGCCTGCTCGGGGTCGCGCGCGGCGATCGCCTGGACGATCCGCTCGTGGTCGGCGGCTGTACGCGTGTGCTGCTCGGGCGGCTGCTGTAGGTCGACAGTGTTCTGCTGCCGCCAGATGATGCCGACCAGGATGGCGATCAAGATCTCCAGCACCGGGTTCTGGCTAGCCTGCGCCAGCAGGGTGTGAAACTGGGCGTTCAGATCGTAGCTATAGCTGGCGGCGCGCTCGGGTTGATCGGTGCCGGCCAACTCGCCCAGCGCCCGGCTGAGGTCATGCAGGCGCCGGATCTGGATAGGTGTGGCGTGCAGGGCAGCCTGCCCGGCGATCTCCGGCTCCAGCAGCAGGCGCGTGTTCAGCAGGTCCTCGATCCGGGCGTGCGAGCGATGGAATGCCAGCACCAGCGCATCGATCGCCGGCGCGGTCAGATTCTTGCTGATCACCGCGCCCTGGCCTGTGCCGGTCGTCACCAGGCCGCGAGCGGCCAGCAGCTTCAGAGCCTCGCGCACGACGGTGCGGCTGACGCCATAGGCATCCTGGAGCACGCGCTCGGATGGCAGCATGCTCGAATCGTCGAACTCATTCGTCAGGATGCGCTGCATCAGATCCTGGGCGATCTTTTCCGGGAGCGCGCTGCTGCGTCGTGCCATAGCTGTTTCCTTTGCCCAACTGCGCGTTTAAGCGCGTAAACATGTTTGATCGTACCAATTATAGGATGAATGATCGGACCATTCAAGAGCAGTATCATTGATTTGCATGTTTGCCCCACATGCGCGATCATTCTAGCGATCGCTGAAGATCCGCCGCTCTGAAGCGGCTATAGTGAAAGCAAAGGAGGACTCGCATGTCTGCTGCGCTGGAGACCGCTCCGGCCGAAGTGGTCTCACCCGGCTACACGCCCTACCGCGTGAGTGTGAGCGAGTACGTCACCTTTGGCGAGCAGGGCTTCCTGGTGGTGCGTGGGCTGGTGCCGCTGGAAGAAGTGCGCCAACTTACCGAGCACATGGATAATTTGCTGTCCGGCCGTGAAGTCATCCTCGGCGTCGCGGCGCCGACCTTCACCGCGCCGGGCGAGCGGATGCACTACTGGCTGCGCGTGCATATGTTGCACCGGCGGCTGGCGATTCACGAGCGCTTTTTGCTGCACCCGCGCGTGCTGGATGTCCTGGAGGCGCTGATCGGGCCGGATGTGCTGGCGCTGCAGTCGATGCTGTTCTTCAAGCAACCCGGCCAGCCCGGCCAGGGCTACCACCAGGATTCGTACTATATCCCGACCTTCCCCGACACACTGTGCGGCGCCTGGCTGGCGATCGACCGCGCCGACGAGGAGAATGGCTGCATGTGGATGACCGTCGGCTCACAGCACGAGCCGGTCTACCCCGACGCGCACGGTTCGGGGCACGGCCACCACGGCCTGGCCGACCTGCAGCCGATCGACAACGCCAGCCACACCGACGAGGCGGTCAACGGGCTGACGCGGGTGGCGCGCGCATACGCCGGGCGCGAGGTCAAAGTCGAGGCCAACCCGGGCGACGTGGTATTCTTCGGCGGCCACATCCTGCACCGATCGCACAGCAACCGATCGAATCGCTCGCGGCGCGCGTTCGTCGGCCATTACTGCAACGCCCGATCGTGGGTGCCCTGGAACCACGGCCAGCCGTTCGAGGGCGAGGCCGCCAACGACCAGCACATCCTGGCGCGCGGCACGACCCACCTGCCCTTCGCGCAGCCGCTGTTCGGCACGCCCTGCGCCGCCAACCGGCCGGCCGAGCCGGCCGCCGCGCCGCGCGTCGCGAAGTCGATGATGCCCGGCGCCGACGGCATGCTGACCATGACCCAGCATGGCGAGGGGCATGACGAGCAGGACTAATTGTGTTCATGGCATAGGAACTGCATAGACGCTACGACAAGGCCCTTGGCAACT
>DATFXE010000048.1:0-2344 GCA_035258585.1 Roseiflexaceae bacterium
CCGAGCCGTTCATGAGCTACACCGTCCATGACGCTGTGGCGCTGGCCGGCCGGGCCGACCGACTTCCCGACCTGTACCGGCGCTGGTCGGAGTTCCTGGTGGGTGGCTACGACACGATCGGCGAGTGCTGGGGCTGGGGCACCCATGTCCACGGCTGGAGCTGCACACCTACCCGCGACATGATATTCTATACGCTAGGAGTGACGCCGGCCGAGCCAGGATATGTCAAAGCCCGCATCGCGCCGCGCCTGGGCCATATCGCCTGGGCCAGGGGCAGCGTGCCCACACCGCATGGTCTAATCTCTGTTTCGGCCAGCGCCGAAGCCGTGACTATTGATTCGCCGGTCCCGGTGGTCCTGGATATCGAAGGCCGGCCGACTCGCGATCTTGAGGCCGGGCGACATGAGCTGCATATCAGTTGAACAGAGCGCACTGGTCGCCTGACACTGAGCCGGAGCTGCCGTGCGCCTTCCGAATCTATGCGAGGAGACCAATTCTATGGGAAACGATCAACCGACATTCAAGCATGTGAATTACGCCTGGGATGATGCTGTCGCCGGCAAGCTCGACCCGGTCGGGCGGCTGGTGTACCGCTCAAACATCCTGGGCGCCGACGGCCGGATCACCAACACCGGCGGCGGCAACACTTCATCCAAACTTCGCATGCCCGATCCGCTGAGTGGCGAAGAGGTCGAGGTGCTGTGGGTCAAAGGCTCGGGCGGCGACCTGCGCACCTCCAAGCGCGAAAATTTCTCGTCGCTGTATATGGACAAGCTGCGCGGCTTGCAGCAGCACTACCATCACGCGCCTGAGCGCGGCCCCAAGAGCGCGATCGAGGACGCGATCGTCGACCTGTACCGCCACTGCACCTTCAACCTCAATCCGCGACCCTCGTCGATCGATACGCCGCTGCACGGGTTCGTGCCCTTCCGCCATGTCGACCACATGCATCCCAACGCGGTAATCGCGATCGCCGCCGCGAAGAACTCCGAGCGGCTCACGCGCGAGATCTATGGCGACGAGGTCGTGTGGACGCCCTGGCAGCGCCCTGGATTCGACCTGGGCTTGATCCTCGAACAGATCTGCAAAGAGCACCCCGGCGCGAAGGGCGTGATTCTTGGCGGGCACGGGCTGATCAACTGGGCCGACGACGACAAGGCCTGCTACGAGCTGACGCTCGACCTGATCGAGCGGGCGGCGCGCTATATCGAAGCGCGCGACAAGGGCGAGCGAACCTTCGGCGGCCAGAAGTATGGGGCACTGGACGAAGCGCGCCGCCACGCGGTCTTTGCCGCGATCCTGCCCTGGCTGCGCGGGCAGGTCAGCCAGGCCAGGCGCTTCGTCGGCACCATCCAGGATGATCCGACCATCCTGCGCTTCGTCAACAGCGTGGATGCGCCGCGCCTGGCCGAGCTGGGTACATCCTGCCCCGACCACTTTCTGCGCACCAAGATCAAGCCGCTGTATGTCGCCTGGGACCCGCAGGCCGAGGATGTCGACGCGCTCAAGCGCAAGCTCAGCGCCGGGCTGGATCAGTACCGGCAGGACTACGCGGCCTACTATGCGCGCCACAAGCACGCCGACTCGCCAGCCATGCGCGACGCCAACCCGACCGTGATCCTGATCCCCGGCCTGGGCATGATCGCCTGGGGCAAGGACAAGAGCGAGTCGCGTGTGACGGCCGAGTTCTACAACTGCGCGATCGAGGTTATGCGCGGCGCGGAGGCGATCGACGCGTACACGGCGCTGCCGCTGCAGGAAGCCTTCGATATCGAGTACTGGCTGCTGGAAGAGGCCAAGCTCCAGCGCATGCCGCCCGAGCAGGAGCTGGCGCGCCAGATCATCGCAGTGATCGGCGCCGGCAGCGGCATCGGCCGCGAGGTGGCGCTGCGGCTGGCGAAGGAAGGCGCGCATATCGTATGCGTCGACCGGGATGCCACGGGTGCGCAAGATACTGCCAGGGCGATCGCCGATCGGCATGGCGTCGGCATTGGCGTGGCCGGCAGCGGCATCTCGAATTGCGGCCCGGCGATCGGGCTCGCGGCCGACATCACCAGCCGGGAGAGCCTGCGCGTGATGCTCGATCAGACCATGCTGGCCTATGGCGGGCTCGACGCCGTCGCGGTAACGGCGGGCATTTTTATCTCGCCCGACACGGCCGGCCGCATCGCGGATGAGCAGTGGGCGCGGACGTTCGCGATCAATGTGACCGGGCTGTACATCACGGCCGACGAAGCGGCGGCGATCTGGCAGGCACAGGGGCTGAGCGCCAACCTGGTGCTGACCACCTCGGTCAACGCAGTGGTGTCCAAAAAAGGCAGCCTGGCCTACGACACCAGCAAGG
>DATFXE010000049.1:0-3589 GCA_035258585.1 Roseiflexaceae bacterium
ACCTATGGCCGTCGACAATCTGCTGCTGTTCAGCGCGGAGGATGGGTTCCTCTACGCGCTCGACGCCGACACCGGGGCCGAGCGCTGGAAGATCGAGCTCGACGGCCGGATCGTGACGCAGCCACAGGTAGCGGGCGACGCCGTGTTTCTCGGCGAGCGGCATGGTGCTGGGTACGCCATTCGCTGGCGTGCCGATCAGAAGGCTCAGCTGCAAACACCCGAGGTTTATCTGTGCCAGGGCGCGCTGGAGTCGGCTGCCCAGGCCTATGCGCTGCAAGGTGAATTCGGCGCCGCGGCCAGGATGTATGAGACCGAGCTCGGGCGCCCGCGTGAAGCGGCGCTGCTGTACGAGCGGGCCAATCAGCTGCGGGAGGCCGCAGCTCTGTGGCGGCAGGCCGGCGAGCTCCGGCGCGCGCGCGATCTCTATCAGCGCGCTGGCGATCGCGCCGGTGTGGCCGGCGTGCTGGAGGAACTCGGCGAGCCGCTCCAGGCTGCCAAATTGTATGAGGAGATCAGCGGCTTCGAGAGCGCCGCGCGTCTGTACGAGCTGGCCGGCGATCGAATCAGAGCCGCCGAGATCTATCGCAAGCTTGGGCGCTATGGGCAGGCGGCGGCGATCGCGGCATCGCTCGGCGACTGGGAGCGGCTGGTAGCCGACCTGGTGGCGGCCGGCAAGCCGGCGGCAGCAGCGCAGGTGTTGGCCCAGCAAGGGCAGATCGAGCGCGCCGCCGATCTGTATGAGTCGGCTGGCGACCTGCGGTCCGCGCTGCCGCTGCGTGCAAAGCTGGAGCACTGGGAACGGGTCGTGGATCTGGCCGCGCGAATCGAGGATTACGAGCAGGAGGCCGCGGCTCACAAACTGCTTGGCGATCTCAACGCTGCCGCCAAAGCCTACGATCGCGCGGCCCAGGGGCGGCTCGCGGCGACACCAGTGGACGAGGAAGGTGCGGCCGCCTACTACGAACAGATTGTGCAGCTGTATGTCATGCTGTTTGACGAGGAACGCGCCGATGTATATCGCCGCCTGGTTGGGCGCTATCGACATCTCCCAGCTATCACCGTGTCGGGAGGAACTCAGCAGGCGTTTGTCGAATATGAGTGGAATACCCTGAAGTTGCGCGTGCGAAACGCCGGCTACGGGCCGGCCACCAATATCACGACAACGCTGCGCGGCGCATTTGATACCGATGGCTACCTGGCCATTGCCCGCCTTGGCCCGAGGAAGAGCGCCCTTCTCGAGGTATCGCTGCGACCACAATCGAAGCAGTATGGACCAGCGGTGCCGCTGGAGATCAGCATCACCTACAACGATATCAAAGGCGGTCAGTATTCCGCCAAACAGCGTATCTCCATCCGTGTGATGCCCCAGGGCTCCGCGCCCGAGACCACAACTCCGCTGGAGATTGACATCTCCAGCAAACGGCTACCGCTAACCGCCGAGCAGCCCCACGAGACCAATTACAGGCAAGAATCGATCGCCCAGCAAGAGGCCTTGCTGGCGACCTACCGCCGCACGCTGGATCACTTAGTCCGCCAGGCGGCGCAGTATGGGGGCGAAGCATTCGTACCGGCCAATGTCGCCAATAGTCTTTTTGAGGCGCGCGAGAACATCCAGCGGATCAAGCAGGCGCTGCGCGGCTGGGGCGTCGCTGTCGCAGATCAGCCCGATGATGGTTCCGAAACAATCGACGATTGATAGCGTTGGGCCGCCGCCCGCAGCCATCCCACGATCCGCGCGATCTCGTAGATGACTTGTCTGGGCGCGAAGCGCACCCCGCGCAGGTCGCACAGCGGCGCGCGGCGGACCTCCAGCGCCACCAGATCGAGATAGCAGTCGCCGCGCCGATCGTAGCAGGTGATCTGCCCGTAGCTCGCAATATCTCGATGCACAACTACCGTAGCGAATGTCCGTGTGCCGTCGCTGATGGTACAGCTTGGATCGGGCAGGCAGACCTCGCGCACATCCACGCCGGTGTAGGCAACATGGCGCCCGTCGAGCGCCTCGAGCACCGCCTCGTGGTAGGTGGCTGGGCGCGTCGCCCATTCGTACCCACCTGCCAGCGCCACCGCGACGCCTGCCGCGCCAAAACCCAATGCCAGCCAGTGTCGTAGCATCAGCGTACTCCTGCAGATTTTCCGATGAAGAACCTTGTCTTCGCCAGCGGTAACGGTGTCACCCTGAGCAAAGCCCGCCGCACAGACCGCATCTCACATGCGCAGCTGCCTGGCGGGCGAAGCGAAGAATCTCGATGAGTTGCTTTGAGATTCTTCACTCCGCCTGCCGGGGCGCTCAGAGTGTCAGGCGAAGCTTGTGGCGACAGGCTTCGTTCAGAATGACAAGGCGAGTTCTATGTGTCGTGAGTTGTGGGCGGCTGAAGGAGATTAGTGAGCCGCATCCGCGGATGCGGCCCACAGCGTTGGGTGTAAGCTACTGCCCGTTATAAGCCGAGCCGGTGCCGCTGATCGGTACGTCGGGCGAGGTGCGCGGCGCCCAGACGAACCCGCCGTAATGCTTGCCGTCGTAGGCCGAGCCGGTGCCGATCGCCGACAGGTTGGGCGCAGTCGGTGCTGCGGGTACGAGCGCGCCGTAATGCCCGCCGTCATAGACCGAGCCGGTGCCCATCGCCGACAGGTTGGGCGCAGTCGGTGACGCCCACACAAACCCGCCGTAGTGACCGCCGTCATAGGCCGAGCCGGTACCAACGATCGGGAGATTCGACGAGGTCCGCGGCGCTGCTTGCACCGCACCATAATGCCTGCCATCATAGGCCGAGCCGGTGCCCTGGATCGGCACGCCACGGCTGACGGGCGCTGACTGTACAGCTACATGCCGCGCGGGCGCCGATGGCCGGCTGAGCGTCGCGGCGATGATCGCGGCCCCGACGAGCAGGACGCCCAGGCCGACCGAGAATGCCGGCAGACCGATGCGGCGGAGATTTGCGGAAAGCTGTGCGTTCATGGTGTGGTTCCTTTCTTTGGCGGGGCGTCTGTCGCCATCCGCGTGTCGTAGATCCAATGGCGCCATTAAAGCATCAGGGGGCTATACAGTGGTGCTGGTTTTGGGTACAATAAGCAGTACACGAGTAGCACAATCAAACCGGTACAGCTCCCGACACCAGGCAACCGCGCTTCGGCGCACGCCAGGAGGATGCGATGGAGGACGTGCTGTCGCTTGGCGTGTGGATCAAGCGGCGCCGCAAGGCGCTCGACCTGACCCAGGACGACCTTGCGCGCATGGTTGGCTGCTCGCTGGAGACGATCCGCAAGATCGAGAGCGATGCCCGGCGGCCATCGCGCCAGATCGCCACACTGCTGGCCGAGCAGCTTGAGCTGCCGCTCGACGAGTGTGACGCATTCATTCACTGCGCCCGCGCCGAGCTGAGCGTGGATCGGCTGCCGCCGCCGGCGCAGAGCGCGCCGCGCGCTGCATTCGTGCCGGCCACACACACCCACGCGCCCGAGGAGCGACCGCGACCGACGCAGTTGCCGAGCGGCACTGTCACCTTTCTCTTCACCGATATCGAAGGCAGCACCCGGCTGTGGGAGCAGCATCCCAGTGCGATGCCGGCCGCCCTCGCGCGCCACGAGG
>DATFXE010000050.1:0-10674 GCA_035258585.1 Roseiflexaceae bacterium
GGTCGACCAGCCGCTGGTAGAGCCCATCGCTACTGAACGATGCCGCCAGCGCCACTACGACACGCCCGCCCGGACGCAGCACGCGCCGCAGCTCGGCCAGTGTCGCCGCGTCGATGATGTACTCGGTCGGGAAGGTGGCGACGATCGAGTCGAACGAGGCCGCCGAAAAAGGTAGCGCCTGGGCGACAGCGCGCACCAGGCGTCCTGTTTGGCCGCAAGCCATGAGCTTGCGCCGGGTTAGGGCCAGCATCTGCTGCGAGGCGTCCAGGCCGATCGCTCGACCTTCGCCGTGAGTCCGCGCGAGCGCGCGTTGGAGGTTGCCGGTGCCGCAGCCAAGTTCCAGCACATCGCCGCGCACAAAGGGCAGGGTTGCCCGACCCCATGCCTCCCAACGACCGCCGGAAACTGCCGCAGCCACCGCATCATACGTCCACGCGAACTCGCGATAGAAGCGGGCGAAGGCCCAGCGGATGACACGAATGTAGAATTGAGAATTGAGAATTGAGAATTGAGGCTGGAAATCGGTGATGTCGCTGTTAATCATCCCACACCGAGATCGTTCTCAACTTTTCATTTTCAATTCTCAATTTCTTACCGGCGTTCCTTGATCCTTGCCGCCTTGCCGGTCAGCCCGCGCAGGTAGTATAGCTTGGCCCGGCGGACCTTGCCGTGGCGAATGACTTTGATCGAATCCAGGCGCGGCGAGTGTAGCAGAAAGGTGCGCTCGACGCCGATGCCATGCGATGCGATCCGGCGGACGGTGAAGTTCTCGTTGATGCCGCTGCTGCGGCGGCGGATGACCACGCCCTCGAACTCCTGCACGCGCTCACGGTTGCCCTCGACCACCCGCACGCCGACGCGCACCGTGTCTCCGGCGCGGAACTCCGGCAGATTGTCATTGAACTGCCGGGACTCGATTTCATCCAAGATCTGCTGCGACATTTTCTCGTCGCTCCTTTACACACAAAGAGCGGGGGTCACCAGCCCGCGCTGTGGTGTCCCCCACCAGCACAACATACTCCATTCAAAACCTGGCGGATTATAGCACAGGGGCGCTGAGAAGGCAAGCTCCACCAGGTAGCAGTGGGCAGGCGGCAGGCGGCAGCGTATTCCTTACTGCCTCCTGCCTCCTGCCTCCTGCCTACTGCTAGCGGATCTCCTCGTGCTCCCAGTGGTCGCCCATCGCGCGCCGGCCGATCGCCAGCCCGCGGCCTTCCGAGATCTGCCGGCTCAGATCGGAGCGGGCCAGCACCTCGTCGCGCAAGCGCACGCCCAGCCCTGGCCCTTGGGGCAAGCTGAACTGGCCGTCTTCGAGCGTCGGAGCGTAATCGCCTAGCTCGGCGAAATAGCTGTGGTAGAACGCGCGCACCGATTCGATGAAGGCCAGGTTGGGCAGGTGTGCGCCCAGGTGCACTGCGGCGGCATGGCAGAATGGTCCGGCCACGTTGTGCAGCACGATCGGAACGCCGAAGGCCTCGGCCATATTGGCGATCTTGCGCGTCTCGCCGATGCCGCCGTTCCAGACTGGGTCGGTCATCAGGAACTGGGCGATGTGCTGTTCCAGCCACTCGCGCACCTGCCAGCGCGTCATCAGCAGCTCGGAGCCGACGATCGGGATGCGAATCGACTGCGCCAGCGCCTTGATCTCGCCGGGGTTGACTGCTGCGATCGGATCTTCCATGAACAGAATGTTGTACGGCTCCAGCGCGCGGGCGATCCGCTCGGCGCTGGCGCGGTTCCAGCGAAAGTGGCATTCGACGCCGATCTCCATCCGATCGCCCACCGCCGCGCGGATCTGCTTGATCGGTCGCAGCCCGGCCTCGATGTCGGCTAGCGCGATGTACTGCCCGTGCGAGCGCTCGGAGTATGGGTCGAACGGCCAGATCTTCATCGCCGTAATGCCGTCGGCCAGCAGGCTACGCGCCAGATCCCCGGCGTCGCGGCCCTGGTCGTGCCAGGCGGCGTAATCATCCACTACAGGTGTGCCGATACAGGTGTTGTAGGTAGGCACGCGCTCGCGCACACGCCCGCCGAGCAAGTGGTAGAGCGGCACGCCGTAGTGCTGCCCCAGCACATCCCACAGCGCCAGGTCGATCGCCGAGAGCGCGCGTAGCTCGGCGCCGCTATAGCCGTGATACATCAGGTTGTCGAACACGAAGCGCCAGTTGCCCTCGATATCCAGCGGGTTCTGGCCCAGCAGCAGCGGCGCGATCGTGCCGTGCAGCGCGCCAAGCGCGCCGGGAATCTTGTCGACTGTCTCGCCGACGCCGATCAGGCCGGTGTCGGTATGAACGCGCACGATCAGCAGGCGCGGGTAAGCGCCGAGGCGCAGGCTCTCAATCGCGGTGATGTGCATTGATCTCCTCACAGAATTGTGGTGTCTTCTGGCGATCTGCGAGTTTATTAGCTCACTGCCGCCTCGACCACTTCACAGATATAGTGCAGCACCTGCAAGTGTGCCGCCTGGATGTGCGCGGTGTCGTCGCTGGCAACCACCAGCGCCTGATCGGCCAGGCTGCGCGCGGCGCCGCCATCCTTGCCAAGCAGCGCGATCGTGCCGGCGCCGCGCTCCCGCGCCGCGCGGAGTGCGGCGACGATATTCGGCGAGTTGCCGCTGGTGCTGAAACACAGCAGCAGGTCGCCCGGCCGCGCCAACCCCTCGACCTGGCGGGCGAACACATTGTCGTAGCCGAAATCGTTGGCGATACATGTCAGCGCGGCCGAGTCGGCGGTGAGTGCGATGGCTGGCAGCGCCCGACGGTTGGCGCGGTAACGGCCGATCAGCTCCTCGGCCAGATGCTGCGCGTCGGTGGCGCTGCCGCCGTTGCCGCATGTCAGCAGCATGTGGCCCGATAGCAAGGTGTCGCGCACCGTCGCGGCGATCTGCTCGATCTGCCGGGCCTGACCCGCCAGCGACCCGAGTACCGCCAGTCCAGCGTCGAGCTGGGTTTGAAAGGAGGGGTATTGCATCATAGAGATCCTTTGTCTTAAGTAAGACAAGGTTTTAGAAAGGCGGCTCACGCTTTACAGGTGGTTTGTTGGGGGTTGGGCGTGGGGCGCAGCCCCGCGCCCAACCCCCAACAACTGTCTCGTCGCCACGAACCTTGTCTAAAGAATGCTAGGATAGCACAGCTCGCTCAACACGTCGCTGCCGCGCTTATCATAGCAGAGCGCGATCCATGCGAGTGGTTCGCCGGATCGTCCGACAGGTTTCTGTAGCTGGTATACTTCTTGCGAGTTTCGTGGTTGGGGCGGAGCAGAAGTGAGGAGCTATGTCACAAGAATCGAAAGCCAGTGATATCCGGGTTCGCCCGCTGGAAAACCCATCGATCAGCGCCGAGCAGATCGCCGAGATCGCCAGCGCTGTGGCCGAGCTACAGTCCGCACATGTGGCCGAGGAGGCCGCGGCGCGCGCGACGACGCGTCGCTTGCGCCCATTCGAAGCGGTGATGGTGATCCTGCTGGCGGTCTCGCTGCTGATCCACGCGCTGACGTTGACGCGCCTGCTGAGCGTGCGCGCAACCCTGCGCGACGAGGTTGGCCGCTTGGCCGAGGCGGTGCAGGCCGCCAAGCAGCAGCCGCTGCGCTACGATCTGCCGATCGACCAGCAGGTGCCAATCAATGTGGATGTGCCGATCCGGCGCGAGCTGGTGGTGCCGATCAATACGTCGGTGCGGATCAAGCAGCAGATTACCCTGCCGATCGACACCGGGCTCGGCGTCATCAATGTCCCGGTGCCGGTCGACGCGACCGTCCCTATCAGCACCAGCGTGCCGATCGCCTTGGATCAGACCGTCAACATTTCGACCACGGTTCCGATCCGGCTCAATCTGCCAGTCGAGATCAAGACGGATTCCGGCCAAATCGGCGGCTACCTCGACCGGCTGTATGCCGGGCTGCTCGAGCTGCGCGAGCGGTTTTGAGACTATTCTGCTTTTATCAATTTAGGAGTTAGGCAGTTGGGAGGTTTGGAGGGCAAAGCCCTCCAAAGAACTCCTCTTTCCGCCCACCCCTGGCGGCAAAGCCGCCAGGGGTGGGCGGAAATGAAGCTTCTCGGGGGCCTGTGGCCGGTACCCTCTGGGTGGCCCCCGCTAAAACGCCAGCTGCGTAAGTACTACAATTATTGCAATTCATTGATAGCATGCCGGTCGCTCTGCTGGTTGGGGGTGCTCGTTGGGGCCGCACAGCGCCCCCGAACGAGCACCCCCACCTACTTATTTTGTGGCACAGGTGGTGTCCGAATGCGCCGGGGCGCATTCGGACACCACCTGTGCCACCTTGTTTTATTTGAGGCGCCCCTGGCTGTTTATATCCTGGCACGTTTATTGCCTTTCGGCTCTGCATACAGCCATATCTAGGTGGCTGGCAGCATAACCGGAGGGAATAAGCAACCGAATGGAAGCACGACGAATCATGCGCCCGCTGGCCGCGACAGAATCCGGCAGACAGCTCAAACTACCGCCGACCATGGTCCATGCCGAGTACGTCGACAAGCAATTTGCCAAGGACGTCGGCGTCTTCGACCTGAGCTTCGAGGTGCCAACCGGCACGATCTTTGGCTTGATCGGCCCAAGCGGCTGCGGCAAGACCACCACCGTGCGGCTGATGACCGGGCTGTACAAACCCGACCGCGGCCGCCTGGAGGTACTCAAGCGTGCGCCGAGCAAGTTCAGCCCACGCGCTCGCGAGTTGCTCGGCTATATGCCGCAGCACTTCGTGCTATACCCCAATTTGACGGTCTGGGAGAACTTGAACTTTGTGGCGTCGCTGTATGGGATGGGCTATTTTAAGCGCCGCCGGCCGTTGGAACAGGCGCTCGAGTTCGTGGAGCTGAGCGACGTGCGCAATCGGCTGGGCAGCCAGCTCTCAAGCGGCATGCAGCGGCGGCTGGAACTGGCCTGCACGCTGGCCCACAACCCGCTGTTGATCTTCGCCGACGAGCCGACCGCCGGGATCGACCCGGTGTTGCGCGGCAAGTTCTGGAATCACTTCCGCCAGCTACGCGACCAGGGCCGCACCCTGTTCCTGACCACCCAGTATGTCGGCGAGGCGACCTACTGTGATCTGGTGGCCATTATGCGCGCTGGCCGGATCATGCATCTAGACACCCCGGAAAATCTGCGCAAGAAAGCGCTTGGCGGCGAGGTGATCAAGCTGGTGGTCGACCCGCCGCACGCCCTGGACGCGGCCCAGATCTTCCAGCGCCACCCGGCGGTGAAAGATGTGCGTCGCTCGCGCAGCCAGCCAGGGCTGCTGTACCTGTATACCGAGGATGCCGCCGCCACGCTGCCGCTGATCTTCGAGGTGATGAGCGAGCACCCGGAAATAACCGTGCAGCAGGCTGATAAGTACGTCCCGCCGTTTGACGATATTTTTGTACAGCTGATGGAGCAAGCAGAAGAACATGTTTAAGCCATTCATTCGCCTTCTGTCGTTTTTCAGCAAAGAAGTGAACGAGATCCGCCGGCAGCCCAAGCTGATCTTGAGCTTACTGCTCGGTCCATTCCTGATCCTGCTGCTCTTCGGTGTGGGCTACCAGGGTGAGCGGCCCAAGCTGCGCACCGCGTTGGTCGTACCGCCACAGGGAATGGACCCAGCCCAGCTGGAGTCGCTGAAGCAGGCGATCAGCACGAACTTCACGCTGGTCAAGAGTGATGCAGACCTGGATGGGGCACTGGCAATGCTCCAGGCCGGCCAGCTCGACGTCGTCGAGACGCTGCCCACCAATCCGGAGCAGAATCTGCTCGACGGCAAGCAGTTGCAGGTAGATTTCAAGTACAATGAGATCAACCCGCTGAACGAGCAGTGGATCCGGTATCTGGCTTACTCGCAGGTCAACGAGATCAACCGTACGGTGCAGACACAGGCGATTCAGCAGATGCAGGGTGAGCTGCAGAAGCGCGGCGTCCCGATCACGATTCCGACTGAGGTGCTGGTCTCGCCGGTTCAGTCGACCTACTACAATATCCACGGCGCCGCACTGGGCTTGATGACGTTCTACGCGCCGGGCGTGCTGGCGCTGATATTGCAGCATATCGCCGTCACGTTCGGGGCGCTCTCGCTGGTGCGCGAGCGGCTGCTGGGCGCGATGGAGCTATTCCGGGTCGCGCCGGTCTCGCTGACGCAGGTGCTGATCGGCAAATACCTGGGTTACACCTTATTCATCGGGATCATCACCACTGGGCTGGTTGGGCTGCTGGTTTTTACACCGCTGGCGGTGCCATTCCTGGGCAGCGTGGCGCTGTTCGCCGGCCTGGCCGTGCTGTTCACGCTGGCATCGCTGGGGATCGGCTTTTTGATCTCGACCTGGTCATCCACCGACAGTCAGGCGGTCCAGCTCTCGATGCTGGTGCTGCTTATGTCGATCTTCTTTAGCGGTTTCTTCTTGCCGCTGGAGAACTTCTGGGCGCCCGTCCGCGTGGTGGGCTACGCGCTGCCGCTGACGCATGCGATACAGAGCTTCCAGAATATCATGCTGCGTGGTCGCTCGCCGAGCGATTTTAGCTGGCTGATGCTGGGCATCATCGCGGCGCTGACCTTTTTAGTCACGTCGGCTCTGGCGCACTGGCGCTTCCGGCGCCTGGGTTGAGGCGGGCTTATAGTAGTTTACAGTCGGCAGGAGGCCGTAAACGGTTGCATTCTATCATGCCGGCGCGTGGCTGCCTTCGCCGCGTGCCTGCTCCAGCCACTGCTCGGCGAGCGTCGCGTCCACAAAAAACCTGACGCGCTCACTGGCCATGAGCTCCTGCTCGGCGCGAAACGATGGCGTCTCATCACCGAGAATGGCGACATAGCGCACATGTCGCTGCAGCGCGGGATTGCGGGCGAAACCCTGGCTCCACGCTTTATGCGCCTGGAGATTCTGGAAGTGCTTCCCGCGCAGATCGAGTACGAGGTTGATCGGGCCGTGTTCGCTGGACAGGTGCTGGACAAATCGCAGCGCCTCGGCAGCACCCTGCTCGGCCTGCTGAAGGTCGATGATGCCGTTGACACGATGCAGCACGGTTGCCGCGAGTGTTGGGGAGAGCGATGTTTCTATCATGCGCGAGATTATACCAGGCCAGGGTGCGGGTCGCACCGCGATGCCACGACACGCTCGCCATCAGCAGTTCTGGTCGTACGCTTGTTGGAGCCAATCCAGTACCTCGGTATCTACGTCATCAGGCGTCGTCAGGCTGATCTGGAGTGGCATGCTCTCATGAAGCTTCGAGGGCTGCAGGCGGCCGCGTAGCTTCTGCCCCTCGAGGCGCAGGCCGAGATCCACACGGTTCTTCGTCGTCGGCTGCACCCGCGCGAACGTCCTGCGCGGCGACACGAGCGAGACATACGTCTTGCGCGTCTGGACAACCACCTCGCCGAGTCCGGCCGCGGCGTCGATGATGGCGTCGAGGATCGGCCGCAGCTGCGGCCGATCCGCATACTGTCCCTGGATGAGCTCATCGGCGGAGGCGAGCAGGAAGTCCGGATAGCCGAAGCGTTCCATCACGAGCAGCGACTGTGCGTAGCCAGTCACGCCTTGCGTTGTCAGCTGCAACGATAGGTCAGGCGCGTCGCTTGCTCATCACGTCAACCCAGGACGGCTGTAAAAAACGCGTCGAGGCCATCCTGGTCTGCCGCCAGATGTCTGCCTGACACGATCTTGCCGTGCTCAAATCTCCACAGCACGCACAGCTCCTGGTCAAGGTTAGGGCCGTCGGCTCGGCCGGTGCGAATACGCTGGCATTCCACGATGTACTGGTCGTTGACGCCCGTGACCAGCTTCTCGACGCTGGCATTGGAGCTTCCGATGGCGCCTCCGATGGCGTCGAAGAAGGCCACAATCTGGTCAACGCCGACCTTCGTTCCGCTTAATGGGTGGTGACCCGGAAATGTCCAGGTCGCGTTCTCGGCCAGCACCTCTCGCAAGTGTGCAAGGTCACGTTTGCCGTAGGCGGCAAAGAACTGGTCGATCAGGTCAAGATTAGGATGAGTCATAATCACACCCCGCATTATGTAGAAAACCTCCGAGCAGCACGTGCTCGGGCCTTAGCAGCCTCTTGCGCGCGGCTCTTTGGGGGTGCATTCGTCTCAAGTGAGCCGAGCAGCTTGCGGGAGACGGCGGCGATCTCGTCGACGGCAGAAAGGAATGCCGCTTCATTAGCTTTCGATGGCGTATTGAAGCCGCTCACCTTGCGCACGAATTGTAATGCGGCAGCACGAACCTCGTCCTCGGTCACGGGTGGTTCGAAGTTGAAGAGCGTCTTGATGTTTCTACACATACGCGTTACCTCGCTGGGTCATTATGCATCTGCATCTACCACCGGCGTTCCATCAATCGCTTCCATGATTATTTCTTCCCATCGGCGAGCGAGAGGCCCTTCGCGCCGAGCGCGCGGCGCAGCTGATCGAGCGCCTTTGGCCCTATGCCGTGGAGTTGCTTCAGTTCGTCCTCGCTGAGCCCGTTTAATTGCGCGAGTCGCAAGTACCCCGCATTGACGAGCGCCCGGCGCGCCGGGCTGGCTAGCTCGGCTGGCAGGTCGCTTGCTTGCTGATCGGGCTGCTGATGCTTCATGGGCTCCTCCTTGTCGCGTTGATTTTCACTTAACACGGGCGAAACGAACCGTTGCTCAGCTTCGCAATGTGAACATATTTGCGGAATGGTAGCAGGTGTTAACCGGCATGTCAATGGGTGTGGCTTTCAGATGTTTCTGGTCGTCGTGGTGGCGGCCTTGCCGCCACCACGACGACCAGAAAAGGCATCAGGAAGGGCTGTGCCCATCCTGACCTACCTTTGTGAGCGCCCTAGCGGGTTCGTCCCGTTACGCCAACAGCGCAACGGACCAGCCTGGATGTTCAGATCGTCACCATCGCACGCTTGCCGACAAAGCGGCCATAGCCCTCGGCGGCAGCTCTAATCGCGCTGGCATGCGTGTCGCCGAAGCTCGTGAATGGGCTGAAGGTCATCTCGACGATATCTTTTTTGAATGTGCGCTTCCAGGTGCCCACGACCCGCCCATCTATCACGACGATCGGATTGAAGATGCCATTGCCGCCAGGAACCACGCGCGTGTTGTAGTCGGCGTCGAGCGACACGCTGCGATCGCGGTACGACACCAGAAATTCATCAAAGGGTGGCAGCAGATAGGCGTCGAACGAGGTCTTGGTGTCTTGTGGTCGATCCTGCGCGAAGTAATACTCCTGCCCGGCGATGACCTCGCGCCCAAGCTGCGTCGCGACTGCTGCCAGCCCGGTTTTGACCTCCCTGGTGGTCAACCCCGACCACCACATGCAGTCCTGGATGGTCGCTGGCCCATGGCCGGTAAAGTAGCGCAGCGCCAGACTCGCCAGCGCTTCGTCGCGTGGCAGCGACTTCGCGCCCGGTGCCCACTCGTCGAGCAGCGCGAAGGTGGGCTGCTTGCCCGCACGCGCGCCAAAGCAGATCAGCCCATCGTGCGCGAGCCGTCCGAGAATATGCAACCCGCGCGAGTTGGCGGTGGCGATCTGCGCCTGTTCCAGCAGGGCATACAAGTCGTTGCGCGGGAGCTGCTTGCCTCCTTGCAGTGCCTTGGTGATCAGCGCTGCGCTGGTGGCAATAATGGTCTGGTCCAGGCCAAGCTGGGCACGGCGACTGACGCTGCGCTGCACGACGCGTGGCGCGAGCAGCTCCAGCATCCAGCGCACGTCGGCCGCCGCCACGAAGTGGATCGTGCCGCGCATTGGCCAGGTGCGGACAATCGTTTTCTCGGCCAGCGCCTGCTCAATTGTCTGCTCAATCGCGCCCGGCGTGCGCAGGCCGACGGCCCACAGCGCGCCGAGATAATCCTGCGCCTGCACGGCGCCAAGCCATGCCACCACCTCGTGTGGGTGCGCGAAAGTCGGCTGGGCGATCTGCTGGCTGAATAGTCGCTGCCGGGCAATATCGATCGGTGTCATTCATTCTCCTGTACTTGTAATATCACGCGCCTTACGCGGTCGGCTGGCCGAGTTGTGCTATACTCTGGGCATCGAGGATGGCTATGCATTAATCTCCAGATGACGATTGGCGGGAGCCGGGCATTCCTCAGCAGCATCGGTATTGCGGGCGAGATCGTCGCTACCCCTGGCCACTCCGATGACAGCGTGTCGCTCGTGCTGGATGCGGGCGCCGCCTTTACGGGCGACCTGCCACCCCCAGGTTTCGTCGACGAGAGCACGAGTGCCACCGTTCGACAAAGCTGGGAAAAGCTGCGAGCACTGCACGCCACCAAGATCTACCCAGGTCATGGGCCGGTACGGCCGCTACGGCTGCGGAGGTGTAGGCATGCGCTCACGGCTGGTCAGCGAGTTCGTGCCTTCCGACAGTGCCCCAAGGGCATTTCTACGCGCTTTCCGAACTCGTTGTGCTTCGCAGCATCCCATTCTATCACCCGGTCTCTGGAACGCCAACGGCGTGTTGACATGATACTGCTGGCAAACTTGCCAGGTGGGGGTGCGGGGGCCGCAGGCCCCCGAGACGTTTCTTTTTTGCACCTGGTGCGGGCGGCTTTGCCGCCCGCACCAGGTGCAAAACCAAAAGCTTCTTGGAGGGCAAAGCCCTCTAAACCTCCCATCTGAGTAAGCCAGCAGTATCTTGACATAGCGCTCTATCGATGCTATCATATTTGCTCATCCGAATATGATAGATCTGAGTTTGCGTTATGGTAATAGCAGCGACAT
>DATFXE010000051.1:0-5546 GCA_035258585.1 Roseiflexaceae bacterium
GGCTGCCCGCCAGCACCAGCGTGCTGCTCAACGCCGACGATCCCGCCGTGGCGGCGCTCGGCGACGGACTGCCACTGCGGGTGCGCTACTATGGCCTGGAGGACACGCGCCATGCCGGCAGCGGGGCGACTCACTTTGCGGACTCGCAGTTTTGCCGGCGCTGCGGCGCAGCGTACGACTACTCGGCCAGGTTCTACGCGCACGTCGGCCACTACATGTGCCCGCGCTGTGGCCAGCGCCGGCCTGTGCCGGACTTTCGGCTGGAGCGGCTGGAGCTGGCCGGCACGATTGGCGGGCGGCTGTTTCTCTCATTTCCGGGCGATCTTCCCCGATTGGGAAACGACCTGGGCCTATCCGCCTCTACCCGCGAACGCGGCTATTTCGAGATCCGGCTGCCACTGCCGGGCCTCTACAACGGGCTCAATGCCCTGGCCGCGGCTGCCGCCAGCCTAGTGCTAGGCGTGCCGCCGGCCCGCATCCGTGGCACGCTCGAGAGCTTCAGCGCCGCATTTGGCCGGATCGAGCGAGTGGACGCGGGTGGCAGGCAGCTGCTGCTCACGCTGATCAAGAACCCTGTCGGCGCGAGCGAGACCGTGCGTATGCTCACCGAGAGTCTAGAGACTGGGGACTGGAGGCTAGAGGTGCGGCTCGATTCGTCGGCCTCCAGCCTCCAGCCGCCAGCCTCCAGCCTCAACCTTTTGATCGCGATCAACGACAAACACGCCGACGGGACCGATGTCTCCTGGCTGTGGGATGCCGATTTTGAGCGGCTGGCTGGCCGTGTTGCCGGCGCGATCGTCAGCGGGACGCGGGCCGCCGATATGGCGGTGCGCCTGAAGTATGCCGGCGTCGATCCTGCGACGATCGCCATCGAGCCCGACCTGGCACACGCGCTCGACCTGGCGCTGGCGCAACTGCCGGCCGGCGCAACACTCTACGCGCTGCCGACCTACACTGCCATGCTTGAATTGCGCGCCGAGCTGGCGCGACGCGGCTGGGTGCGGCCGTTCTGGGAAGACTAGACACACCTCTAGCTGTTGCTCCCAGGTAACGGGCCGTAGATGGATGCGACCTGCGACCCGCCATAAAGCTGAATTGCGTTACCACCCTCCTTGTCTGATCGGTAAATAATCAGCAACTCGATCAGCTAATTTTCCTGCGACCATCGTTCAGTGTATGGAAGATGCGGAATCATCGCGCGACGCGGCGGCGGACGGACTGATACACGACCGATACGACCAACCACTTTTTCCACCCATCACGCTCTGATCGGTATACCGGCAACGCCTGACTATACAACCTGGTGAGCAGGCAGGATCAAGCTAACATCAACTCTCCCACTCCCTGCCGGCTCCCTCGCGCTGGGAGAAGGCCGTGACAGCAAAAGAGTATCTCGACTTCGATCTCCGGATCGAGCGCATCGGCGAGAATTACCGCGCGCAGGTGCTGAATTCGCCCGCCGGTAATGCCATGCACACGTTCGGCATGCCTTTCGAGCCGCTGGAGCTGGAAAATTATCAGCTGCGGCTCAGCGCGACGCGCCAGAACACCCGCGGGGGCCGTTCGCCCGAAGCCGAGACGGCCAAAACCTTTGGCGAGAAACTGTTCGAGACCGTGTTCGACGGCGATGTCCAGGGCTGCCTGCGCAGTAGCCTCGACATCGCAACCCAGCAGGGCAAAGGGCTGCGGCTGCGGCTGCGGCTGACCGAGGCCCCCGATCTGCTGGACTTGCCCTGGGAATACCTGTACAACCGCACGCAGAACCTCTTCTACGCGCTATCGGTCGAGACGCCGCTGGTGCGCTACCTGGAGATGCCGGAGCGGATCACGCCGCTGGCACTCACGCCGCCGCTGCGCGTGCTGGTCATGATCGCCAGCCCCAAAGGCTACCCACCGCTCAATGTCGAGGGCGAATGGCAGAAGCTCCGTACTGCCGTGCGCAAGCTTGAGGAGCGCGGGCTGGTGGTGCTGGAAAGGCTGGAGCAGCCCACCCTGTCGGCGCTGCGCGAGCGCTTGCGCGGCGACGACTGCCACATGTTCCATTTCATCGGCCATGGCGAGTTCGACCCGCACGCTAAGGACGGCACGCTGATTATGGAGCGAGACGATGGCCTGGGGGCGCGCGTCAGCGGGGAGAACCTGAGTAGGCTCATGCGCGACCACCGCCACACCCTGCGGCTGGTGCTTCTGAACGCATGCGAGGGTGGGCGCACCTCGACCGAAGATCCCTTCGCCGGCACGGCCCAGCGGCTGGTCCAGCAGGGTATCCCGGCGGTGATCGCCATGCAGTTCGACATCATCGACGAGACGGCGATCGCCTTCGCGCAGGAGTTCTACGCCGCGCTCACCTTTGGCTTCCCCGTCGACGCAGCGCTGACCGAAGCGCGCAAGGCGATCTCATCCGAGGCGCAGGGCGCCGAGTGGGGCACGCCGGTGCTGTATATGCGCGCGCCTGATGGGAAGATCTTCGACGTCGCCAACCCCCCAGTGCAGCCCGTGATCGTAGACGAGCTTACACGCCTGGGCAATAGACGGACGAGTAGCGTATGGCAGGACCGGCGGTTCGAGGCGGCGATGCCGAAGGTTGCACAGGTTGGCCGCCCGACAGAGATTCGGGCCATGATCGCGCTGCCCAACTCCGAGGGGCTGCGCAGAGACCTGCCGGCCCTCACGGAACACGGCGACATGATCGTCAAAGACGATGTCAGCGGCCGTAGTGTTACGATCGAGTTTGCCGCCGGCCGGCAACAGGCCAGCGTCTACCTTGAGCTGGAGGCGCCCGGCTTCCAGGTCGACGAGCCGCTCGAGCAGCTGCGCGTGCTGCACGACCGCGACTCCGGTGTCGTCACATTCTTTCTGACGCCGACACAGCCGGGACAGCGTGCACGAGTCTCACTCCGGCTCTACCAGGACGCTACGACCAGGGAGATGATCGACACGCTGACCCTGTACGTCGACGTGCTGCCTGCCAATGGGCCCACTGTTACGCCGAGCCAGCCCGGAGTTACGTGGCAGATCGCGAGCGCAATGCTGTGTGTGTCATGCCCACAGCCCGCGGAAGCCGCCGTCGAATTAGCCGTCAATGCGCCGCCGCCCCCACATATCAGCACGCCCACGGAACAGCCCGTACCAGAGGCCTCGCCCAAACCCATGCCCGCGCCCAAGCCAACCGGCGATCCGTCGCAACTGGAACCGCCCGAAGGCAATATGCATCTCGAGTCGCCATTCTATATCGTGCGCCCATCCGACCAGATCGCGCTCGAAAAGATCGGCCGGAAGGGTGGGATCACGCTCACAATCAAAGGGCCACGCCAGATCGGCAAGAGCTCGCTGCTTATCCGCCTGGCGGATGCCGCACGGCAGAGCGGCAAGCGTATCGTCTTCCTGGACTTCCAACAGTTCGACCGAACGGCGCTGGCCGATGACGACCGGTTCTTTCGCCAGCTCTGCACTCGCCTCACCTATGAGCTGGGTCAAGAGAACAAGGTCGACGAATACTGGGAATGGCCGTTGGGCAACATCATGCACTGCACCGACTATCTGAAGGAACATCTGCTGGCACGCCTGAACAGCCCGCTAGTGCTGGCGATGGACGAAGTAGATCGGCTGCTCGATGCCGAGTTCCGCTCGGACTTTTTTGGGATGCTGCGAAGCTGGCATAACGATCGCGGCGCCAATCCGATCTGGCGCCAGCTCGACCTGGTGCTTGTCACATCGACCGAACCGTATCAGTTGATCGACAACCTGCACCAGTCGCCGTTTAACGTAAGCGAGGAGATCGAGATCGCCGATTTCACGCCGAACCAAATCGCCGAACTCAACGCGCGTCACGGGTCGCCGCTCACCAGCAGTGAGGTAGATCGGCTGACCGCGCTCGTGGGGGGGCACCCCTACCTGGCGCGCAAGGCGCTCTACGAAGTCGCGATCGGGCATACGTCTGCGGCGCAGCTGTTCCAAGACGCCGCATCAGATCACAGCCCGTTCGCCAGCCACCTGAGCCAGCATCTCATGCGACTACAACAGAAAGAGGAGTTGGCTCGCGCCATGTTCCAGGTCATTCGTGCTAGCTCCTGTCCGGACGATCGAATCTTCTTTCGGCTACAGAGCGCCGGGCTGGTGCGGCGGGAACGCGGCGCAGTCGTGCCTCGCTGCCAGCTCTACGCCGATTACTTCAGGGGGCGGCTCCATGTCTGAAGTCATGTATACGACGGGCGGCACGATCTCGGCCGACAACCCGCTCTATATCAAACGGCGCGCCGACGACGAACTGCTGGAGCTCTGCCTAGCCGGCGAGTATGCCTATATTCTCACAGCGCGCCAGCTCGGGAAATCGAGCCTCATCCTGCGCACGTCGATCCGGTTGCGCGAGACGGGCGTCAGAGCCGTGGTCGTCGATCTCCAGCGGCTCGGCAAACAGGCAGTCAGCGCACCACAATGGTTCCTCGGGCTGATTCGCGAAGTCGCTCGCGGGCTGGCGCTCGACACAAACCTGCTTGCGTGGTGGCAGGAGCACGATACCCTGGGTATGGCCGAGCGGATGGGGGCGTTCTTCGAGAAACTGGTGTTGACCCAGATCAGCGAGCGGGTCGTCATCTTCATCGACGAAATCGATACCACCATCGGCCTCACCTTCGCGGACGATTTTTTCGTAGAGATCCGCGCGCTGCATGAGGGGCGCGCGCAGAATCCCCAGCTGAAGCGGCTGTCCTTCGTGCTGATCGGCACTGCCTCACCCAACGACCTCATTAACGACGCGCAGCGCACCCCTTTCAACATTGGGCGGCGGCTGAATCTGAACGATTTCGATCTTACGGAAGCGCTGCTATTGGCAAAGGGATTGAGTCTACCCGAGCAGAAAGCCAGGCGCGTGCTCGAATGGGTGTTTCGCTGGACAAACGGGCATCCCTACCTGACGCAGCGTCTTTGCCGGGCGATCGCCGAGAGAAAGCAGCCCCGCTGGAACAGGAATGGCGTCGATATGGTTGTCGCCGAAACATTCTTTGGCGACAAAAGCCAGGATAGTAATCTGGACTATGTGCAGAAAATGTTGCTGCAGGCGCCCAACCCACCCGGCACAACCGAGCTGCTCATAACCTACCAGCAGATCTGCAGGGGTCGCCGGCCGGTTCAAGATGATGCACAATCCCTGATCAAATCCTACCTTAAACTGTCCGGCATCGTGCGGTTGCAGCGCGGCGCATTGCGGGTTCGCCACCCGATCTACCAGCACGTGTTCGACGATCGCTGGATCAAGGAGCACCTGCCGACTACTTGGCAGCAACGCCTGCGGCGCGTGCGGCGCGTGGCGCTCGCTATCATCGTGCCCTTATTCATTCTGTCGGTTGTGCTGGCCGTGTATGCCTGGAGCCTGGCGACGGATGCGAATGCGCGCCGCTATGAAGCCGAGACATCGGCCCAGACCGCGGTCGCTGCGCAGGCCAGAGCAGAGAATCGCCAGCTGGAGGCGCTGAACGCGCGCGCAACCGCCGAGGCCAGCGAACGGGCGGCGCTCGCCTCGGCCCAAACCGCAGCCACAGCACAGGCCG
>DATFXE010000052.1:0-37907 GCA_035258585.1 Roseiflexaceae bacterium
GGCAAGCGCGGCGGCGAGCGCGTCGAGTTGCCCCGGCAGGCCGGTATCCACGAGCGTGGGGCCGTGCGTCGAATCCAGGATCAGGCTGAGGTTGAGCTGCCCGGGTCGGCCGCCCAGCTGCACCGGCAAGGCTAGAACCAACAGATCGTCGCTGAGTTTCATCGGTAGCTCCTCTCGTCGGCATACCTACGCCGCGTCGACCAGACTGCCGGCGTATGGTACAATAAATATTGAACCGCGGTTCAATATTATTATAATGAACCATGGTTCAAGTTGTCAAGGAGGAGTTTGGCATGGACAATAACGAGCGCGGCGGGGCGCGGCGAGCCGCGCGGGTCGACGCGCGGCAGAATCGCGCGCGCATCCTGGCCGCCGCGCGGGTGCGTTTTGCCGCGGATGGGATCGATGCTCAGATCGACGATATCGCGCGTGAGGCGGAGGTTGCGGTGGGGACGATCTATCACCATTTCGGCAGCAAGGATGCGCTGCTGGAGGCGATCGTCCACGACCGCTTTCAGCGAATGGCCGACCATATCAGCAGCTTGCGCGATGAAATGGACGCGTGGGCCGGCGTGGAGCAGACGCTGCGCTACATCGCCGAGCGCCAGGTGCACGATCGGGCCTTGAAGGCCGTCATTCTATCCCAGCCCGCTCTGCGCGAGGCCAGTGCGGCCGGCATGCGCGAGGTGCTCATACCGGCGATCCGGCCGGTGCTCGAACGAGCCCAGGCAGCCGGCCAGGTACGCGCCGATGTCGTCGCCGGCGATCTACCGCTCCTGCTCGCCGGGCTGCCCGGCAGCGCAGCTGAGCCCACCGATCGCGAGCGCTACCTCGAGATCATTCTGGCAGGGCTGCGGACTGGGGGTGATGCAGCCTATTGATCTCTGCACAACTAACTACTGATATGTGCATTGATTTGGCATATTTGGTGGGGGTTCGGGGGCGACGCCCAGAGGGCACCCGGCCGCCCCCACACCCCCACCTCTGGGGAGGTCTGGAGGGGCCCGGGTACCCTCTGGGTGCCCCCTCCACACCTCCCCAGAAAGAATATTCCGTGTCTATGTACGGATCAGTAGCTTTTACTCTTCAATTTGCGCCAGCCGCCGGCGCGGTTGTTGGCAATAATCTGCTTGAACATGGCGCTGAGGGCTGGGGCGTTGATCGTTTCGCCTTGACGGACGGCCACCGTGCGCGCAGTCTTGTTGTCGTGCCCAGCGGTGATAATTCCTTCAGGATCGGGGACAATCGCGCCGTCGTAGAGAAAGATGTTGACGTGATCCTTGGCGGCCAGCAACGCGCAGATGTTGCCTTGCAGCACGAAGTAAGGATGGTTGGTGCGCTTGATGGTTTCTGTAACCTCTGGGTCGGCGGCGCGGACCAGCTCGCGAACCTGGCGGCAGACGGCCTGCTGCCAAACGGGCAGGGCATCGATGTAGGCGTCAACCCGTGGGTCGGCGGTGTAAGTCATTGTGAATCCCCCATGGCTTGCTGACGTTGCACTCCTTCGATGGGCCGTGCGACCGGGGCGAAACTGTAGTATACAATCACTATCATAAGCACAACCACAAAGATAACATAGCTCACTGCCGGCGCGACAAACCCAAGCAGCATGGCCAGCACGTAACTCAGATTGACAAAGCCATAGAGATAGAAACTTTTGTGACTCGATGGGTGGGCAAGGCCACTCCCCAATTCAGGGTGCGCACGGAGATAGAGTGTCAGCATGACCCCAGTCGTATTCGCCACGATCAGGTTAAGCCCATAAATCACGATTGGGATTGGCTGCATGGGGTAGCGACCCAAGAGTGCGGTTGGAAATGGCATGAAGCTCACCGCGAGCAGGTAGATGAGGTTGAGCCAAATGAGAAAGCCGTTGAGTTTTCCGATCAACTGCAATGACTGATGGTGTGCAAGCCAGTAGACGCCGATGACACCGAAGCTGATTACATAGGCGAAAATGCGGGGGAGCACAGCGACGAGCGCTGCAAACAGTTGGCTATAGTCGACGTCGGGAACCCGGATATCGAGAATGAGCAAGGTGATTACAATCGCAAAGACGCCATCACTGAAGGCTTCGACCCGGTTTTTGTTCATTGGCGTGCTCCTGCGCTTCAGTTGCCGCCGCAGGCGCGGCGCTGGCCGCGCTCATGTCACGATTGCGCTTGCGAAGCCGCCCCAAGCGCGCTTGCCTTCCGTCTTCCAATCAACGGTTATCCCAAGTCAGGTACGCTGTCGAGACCGCGGCATAGACCGATTTGGTGTACTCAAAAAAGACGTCACATGGAGTGAATCCATACACCTCTTCTCCTATTTCGCCTGTATCCAGTGGAGTCTTGCAGAATTATACAATGATTCTGCACGATCATCCTACCATCCCACGCTCCCGCGTGCCTATAATGCCTGTGGGAGGGTGAAGTGCAGTAAGACATCTGCGGGCATTGGAGTGGCTCAGGATGGTCTATTCGATCGGGTGAGCCGACTGACGGCACCTCGAAGGAGCAACAACATGCGGAAACGCATACTTGGAAACAGCAACCTGGAAGTCTCGGCCCTGGGGCTCGGCTGCATGGGCATGACCGGAACGTACGGTCCAACGGCAGACAAACAGGCGATGATCGCGCTGATCCGGGCGGCTGTGGAACGCGGCGTCATCTTGTTCGACACTGTCGAAGCCTCAAGCCCGTACATCAACGAAGAACGCGTGGGCGAAGCGCTCGCTCCCGTCTGCGACCAGGTGGTGATTGCCACCAAGTTCGGGTTCAATCTTGGTTCCAATGGGGAGCGGCTGGGAGGCCTGAATAGCCAGCCCGAGCACATCCGTGGAGGAGGCTGACCCAGCTATGAATGACCAGATCGACGCCGCCTACCGCACAAAGTACCACCGCGACGCCGCAAACATCATCAGCCACATCGTCAGCCCTGAGGCGCGAGCCGCGACGATCAAACTCGTGCCTCGCTCGACAGGCTCTTAGGTAACAACCTTTAGGAGGAGACCATGGAGTACATACGATTTGGATCAACCGGAATGAAAGTATCGCGCATCTGCTTGGGCTGCATGAGCTACGGGGGACCAACCGAGCGCTGGCCGTGGGCGCTGGATGAAGAAACCAGCCGGCCGTTTATCAAGCGCGCGCTGGAGCTGGGCATCAATTTCTTTGACACCGCCAATGTCTACTCCGATGGGAGGAGCGAAGAGATTGTTGGCAAAGCCCTGCGCGATTTTGTCTCCCGGGACGAAGTGGTGCTTGCGACCAAGGTCTATTTTGAGATGGGGCCAGGCCCCAACGACCGTGGTCTTTCCCGCAAACATATCCTCAGTTCGATCGACGCCAGTCTCAAGCGCTTGGGGACGGATTACGTCGATCTGTACCAGATCCACCGCTGGGATTACGACACCCCGATTGAAGAAACGCTCCAAGCCCTGAACGACGTGGTCCGGGCCGGCAAAGCCCGCTACATCGGCGCGTCGGCGATGTATGCCTGGCAGTTTGCCAAGGCCCTGTACAGCGCCGATCTGCATGGCTGGACGCGGTTCGTTTCCATGCAGCCGCATTACAACCTGATCTACCGCGAAGAGGAGCGCGAAATGCTACCCCTCTGCCAGGATCAGAAGATCGCCATGATCCCCTACTCGCCGATGGCCAAAGGGCTGCTGACCCGCAAACCGTCGAAAGAACGCAATGAAACGCTGCGCGCTCAGACCGATGCCGTCCGGAAACGGTTATATACGGAAGAAGACTTGACGATCGCGCAACGGGTCAGCGATGTGGCCGAAGCCCGCGGCCTACCCATGGCTCAGGTAGCTCTAGCCTGGATGCTCTCCAAAGAGGTCGTCACCGCCCCGATTATCGGCGCAACCAAGCCACAGCACTTGGATGATGCGGTCGCAGCCGTCTCTGTCCAGCTCACTCCGGATGAAATTCGCCAGTTGGAAGAAGCCTATCAACCGCATCCCGTGCTCGGTTATGCGTAATGTGCCACACTGGGCAGCCCTGGGAGGCAAACCTCCAGAATTTTCGGGGGTTTCGGCGGGAAGTACTCGTTACGAATCCAGTCATCAAAAACCAGGAGGCCCCGGTCGAAAGACCGGGGCCTCCTGGCGAAGGAGGGTGAGAGAAGAAAGGAGTTGCTGCTAGTATAGGCCGCGCCGCGCCGGCTGACCATCCTTCAAAAGTCCTGGCGAAGCCTTTGACCGAGTACTAGCCCAGCGGTGTACCCACCCTATGGCCATGCTATCATCCCCTGGAGAGGGCTGGAACAATCGGCGCCGGTATCACGACGCGCAACGTCCAGCTCACATCGCTGCCGCGCCAGAGCATCTCCGGCACGGTCCGCGACGTGCTCGGCAACTGTGGGCCTGGAGAATGAGGGCAGTGACACGGCGTTCCAGTATTCGAGCGACGAGCCAGCTCTGAGCAACAGCCTGGCGATCCGCTTCACACCGCCGGTCGCGAACCTGCTCCGGAACGCGGGCTTCGCGCTAGATTCGAATCTGGATGGCTACCCGGATGACTGGAGCATCAACGATAACTTCCGGCACTGGGATTCTGCTGCTCGCACGTGGTCGTTGCGGGCCGCGCAGCGGCCCGCAACGACCACGTGCGAGCACTTTCTTTTGTGGCTGCGAGGGCGTGGGAATGCGCTGCGGCGCACTCCCACGCCCTCGCAGCCACCGTGGTAAATACGGGATGGCTCATGAATGCCTTTGACCTGGCCCTATGTAGCAGGCTGCTCCTGAATATCGGGTGCCAGGTTCGGGCGTGCTATAATCCTCTGAGAATGGCTAGAACAGCAAAGGGACATGCATGGCAACCATCCTGCTGGTTGGCGCGGCGGATACCGGGCGGGCACCGATGGCGGCGGCGCTGCTGCGGCGGCTGCTCGACGCGCGCCAGTATGCCTGGGCGGTCGAGTCGTGCGGCGTGCTGGGCCACGACGGCGCGGAGGCCGAGATTGAGGCCCGCGACACCATGGTGCATATGGGCCTGGATATCGCCGAGCACCAGGCTCGTTCGATCGAGGACGAGCTTGTCGCGCGCACAGCCCTGATCGTGACGATCGACCGCGGCACGGCGCTGGTGGTCCGCGCGCGCTTCCCCGACGTGGCCGAGCGCACCTACAGCCTTGGCGAGCTGGCCGGACGGCCGCGCGACATCCCCGACCCGTTCCGCATGCAGATCGGCGCCTGGATGACCTATGCCCGTGAGATCGAGAGTATGCTCGAGGCCGCGCTGCCGCGTATGGTCGAATTGCTGCCGGCCGCCGACGACCAGCGACCAACGACCAACGACCAACGCCTGCCCTTGAGCGAAGCGAACGGACCGACGCCTGCCCTTGAGCGAAGCGAACGGACCGACGACGCGGCCAACTCTGCTCAGCCTCTTTCGGATGCGCGCGCCGACGCGGCCGGGCGAATCGCGCAGCTGCTCCAGGTGGCGGCGCAGATGCCGGGCGTAATCGATTGGGCTGCCGCCCGGGCCCGAATCGAGGCCGACCTGGCGGCGATCGCCGGGGCGCCGCGCGACGGCAGCGACCTGATCGCGGCCTACGCCGGGCTGCTGCGCGCGGCGCTGGCGCTGCTGCCCGCCGCGCCAACCGCCGGGCAGCTCGCAGCGCTCCGCCGCGCGGCCGATCGCTTGGATCAACCGATCGGCCAGGCCGAGCTGAATGAGCTGTCGGGGCAGCTACCTACGCTGCCAGGGCTATCGTGATGCAGCATATCTCATATCGTTTCTGACGCAGCACTTCAATCTGCTCGTCGCGCGTGCTGGGATGGGGCCGCGCAGCGGCCCCATCCCAGCACGCGCGACATGTGTATTTTGTGGCTCTGGTGGCGTCCGAATGCGCCGCAGCGCATTCGGACGCCACCAGAGCCACCCTGGGAAATTCGCGATGACGCAAGAAACATCATAAAGCCATGCATCGCATCGACGAAACCTTGTCTTACGTTTTAAGCGGAACACGAATGAAGCGTTCACACCTAACCTACCTGGCTCAAACTCAGCCCGGCTTCGAGGCGATCGCCGCCGACGAACTCGAGCGGACGCTTGAGGGTGTGACAGTGCGCAGGACGCGCTCGGTCGCCGATAAGAATGGGATGCTGCTGTTCGATTACTCGGGTGATGTGCGTGAGCTGCTGGAGCTGCGGACGATCGAGGATCTGTTCGTGGTGCTTACGACGCTGCCTGATCTGCCGCCGACGCGTGAGGCCCTGCGTTTGCTGGAGCAGGCGGCCAACCGCGCCGGCACGCTCGAGCCGGCGCTCGCGCTGGCGCGCCAGGCACAGCCAGGGCGTGGCGGCCGCGGCAAGCTGCGCTTCCGCGTGGTGTCGCGCCAGGTCGGCCGGGCGGCCTACCGGCGAGTCGATGCGCAGCGCGCGATCGAGCACGGCATCGCGGCGCGCGGCGACCACCGCTGGCAGCTGGCCGAGGATGGCGCGCTTGAGCTGTGGCTGACGCTGCTGCCAAACCCTGCCGCCCGTTCGACAGCCGCAAGGCAGACTGGCCTCGATCAGAGCGAGGCCATTCTGGCACTGCGCCTCAGCGACGAGCGCATGCGCCACCGCGAGTATAAGATCGAGCACCTGCCGGCCTCGTTGCGGCCAATCGCCGCCGCCGCGCTGGCCTGGCTGACGCGGCCAGCCGACGACGATGTGTTTCTCGATCCGATGTGCGGCGCGGCCACGATCCTGATCGAGCGCGCCCACTTGGGGCGCTACAAGCTGCTACTGGGCGGCGATGCGCGCGAGGAGGCGCTGGAAGTTGCGCGCGCCAACGTCGGCCCGCGCTATAAGCCGATCGAGTTGCGCCAGTGGGACGCGCGCGACCTGCCACTCGACGCCGGGTCGGCCAGTGCTGTGGCGGTCAACCTGCCATTTGGGCGGCAGATCGGCACTCCCGAGCAGAATCGCGCCCTCTACCCGGTGTTCCTGCGCGAGATGGCACGCGTGCTGCGCCCTGGCGGGCGGATGGTCGCTCTCACCGGCGACGGGCGGACCTTCACAGAATCATTGCGGCGCGCGAATAATCTCGCGCGCCGCCAAACATACTCGGTGCAGGTATTGGGCCAATCCGCTAATATCTATGTTTTGGAACGGGTGTAGGGCTTACAGCTCTACTTGGTTCGCTCGATATACTCACCCGTCCGGGTGTCGACCCGGATCGTATCGCCCTCGTTGACGAAGGCCGGCACCTGGACCACCGCGCCGGTCTCGAGCGTCACCGGTTTGGTGATGTTGGTCGCAGTGTCGCCACGCACGGCCGTGGCGGCCTCGGTCACTTTGAGCGCCACGAAGAACGGCACCTCGACGCCCAGAATCTGGTTGTCGTCGAAGAACAGTATGTCGGCCATCTCGCCGTCCTTGAGGAACTTGGCCGGGTCGCCGATCGTGTCCTCGGATATCTCGATCTGCTCGAACGTCTCGGTATCCATGAAGTGATAGGTCTCGCCGTCGCGGTACAGGAACTGCATCGGCCGCTTGTCGACCCGTACGATCTCGATATCCGAGCCGGCGCGCACGCGATCCTCGATCACCTTGCCGGTCTGCACATTCTTGAGCTTCATAATCACCATCGCGCGCCAGTTGCCGGGGGCATGGTGATGAAATTCGACCACCCGATGCAACTGGCCGTTGTAGCGGATGATGATATTGGTTCGTAGATCCGATGTCGTCGCCATTCTGGTACTCCTGTCCATACAAAGCGCCGCCCTTGGACGAGCGGCGCGTTGGGTGCCGGTTATGTATCGCTGCACCCATTATAGCAGAAGGAAGCGCCGCAGCGCAAATTGCCGCTGCGGACGTCTGTCAGCTTGTGACAGCAGGATACTCTTCGAGTCTGCGCCTCTCTGCGCCTTTGCGTTTCAGTCCGCTTTTTCAGCCGCCCAGAACCCGATCACGCCGGCGATCTCGCGCAGAGTGGCCTTGGCCGGGCACACATTCTGGCGGCGCTCCGCCGCCGCAAGGATATCGCTGGCCAGGCCGCCTAGCAGCGCCAGGGCCAAGGGTGTTTGCAGGTCGTCGTCGAGCGCGGCGAAGAAGGCTGCGCGCACCTCGGAGTGATCGATTGCCGCCGGGCCCGAGCCGCCGTGCGCAGCCAGCGCGTCGCGCAGCTTCGCCACATTGTCCTCGGCAGCCACCACGCCCTTGTGCTCGTAGTGAAAATCGTCGCGGTAGGGGAAGGAGAGCAGGTACCAGCGCAGCGCGTCGGCGCTGTGCTCCTTCAGCGCGTCGCGGATGAACACCATGTTGCCAAGCGACTTGCTCATCTTCTCACCGCCCAGGAACGCCATCCCGCCGTGGACCCAGAAGCGCGCGAATGGCCGCTTGCCGGTCACCGGCTCGGTCTGGGCGATCTCGGATGGGTGGTGCGGGAAGATCAGGTCGCGCCCGCCGCCATGGATATCGATCTGCGGGCCGAGGTAGCGCGTCGCCATTGTCGTACACTCGATATGCCAGCCGGGCCGGCCGAGTCCCCATGGGCTCTCCCAGGCCGGCTCGCCCGGCGCCTGGGCCTGCCACAGCACGAAGTCCAGCGGGTCGTGCTTGTTCGGATCGTCGGGGTCGTTGCCGCGCTCGTTGGCGGTCGCCAGCATCTCGTCGTAGCCCATGCGGGTCATGGCGCCGTAATCTGGGTCGCTCTTGACGCTGAAGTAGACGTTGCCGCCGCGCGCGTAGGCATGGCCGAGCTCGATCAAACGCTCGATAATCGGGATCATCGCCCCGATCTCGTCAGAGGCTTTGGGGAAGAAATCCGGCTGGATCATGTGCAGCGCCTTGCTGTCCGACACGAACTGTGCGGTCTCGCGGCGGGCCAGCGCATCCCAGGCCACGCCGTCGCGCGCGGCGCGCTCGAATAGCGGTGTATCGACATCGGTGACATTCTGGCAGTAGCTCACAGTTCCGCCCTGCGAGCGAATGTAGCGGATCAGCGTATCGAAGATCAAAAAGGTGTGGGCGTGCCCAACATGGGTAGTGTCATATGGCGTGACCCCGCAAACATACATCGTCAGCGGGCGATCCCGCGGGATCTCAAGCGTAGCCTTCTGCCCCCGCAGGGTATCATAGAGTTGCATATGCGATTGCTTGCTCCTCGTCTAACGGTGTTGTGTCGGATGCGACGGCCGGCCGCACGGCGACGATCGTGATGTCGTCATGCTGCTCCATATTTCCCATGTGCTCCTGGACTCGTTCCAGCACCAGCTCGACAAGATCGCGGACGTCGCCGGGCCGGGCTTCGGCGATCGTCTCCTCCAGGCGCTCGAAACCGAACAGCTCGCTGCCGGGGCCATGCGCCTCGACCACGCCATCGCTTATGAGCAGCAGCGAGTCGCCCGGGTCGAAGGGCACGATCTCTTCCTGGTATACCGCGCCGACGAACGAGCCAAGCGGCAGGCCGCCCACTTCGATGAAGCGGCTGCCGTGCGACGTCACCAGCACCGGCGAAATCATGCCGGCGTTGGCCACACGCAACGTGCGCTCGCGCGGGTCGATCACCACGAACAGCAGCGCGGCGTTCATATGGTTCGCGCGCAGCCGCGGCGCCAGCAAATTATTCAGCGTCGTGAGCACCTGAGCCGGGTGCTCGACCTGCCGGCCCTGCGACTCGACCGCGCTGGATGTCAGCGCCATCAGCAGCGCCGCGCCCACGCCCTTGCCCGAGATGTCGCCGATCGCGATCGCCGCACGACTCTCCGACATCGCCAGGTAGGAGTAGAAATCGCCGCCGACCTCGTAGGCTGGGATGGAGCGCGCGTAGACGGCTATCTCCTCGCCGTTCCAGGGTGGCCGGTCGGGCAGCAGGCCGATCTGGATATCGCGCGCCAGCGCCATCGCGCGGCGCAGCCGCTCGTTGCGCTGCTCGATCTCGTCGAGCGACTCCTGCAGATGTTCGGCCATACCATTGAACGTCTGCGCCAGGTCGCCCATCTCGTCCTCGCCGAGTGGCTCGATTCGGTAGGAGAGCTGCCCTGCGCCCAGCGCCAGCGCGCCAGTGCGCAGCGCCTTGAGCGGCCGCAGAAACTGCTGCGCCTGGCGAAACGCGATCAGCAGCGCGATCGCACCGACCAGGATGACCAGCAGGCCCAGCAGCAAGGCGCTGCTGCGCACGCTGGCGAACGCCGCCGCCGCCGGCTGCTCGACCACTACGGCCCAGCCGGTGACATCCTGGCCATTGTTGAGCACCACCGGCACAAGCGCGCCGATCACCTCCTGGCCGCGCGCGCCAGCGTACTGCTCGGCGCCGTTGGGGGCGATCAGCAGGCGCGTCAGCCCGCTCGGCGATGTGAAGCCGGGCTTGCCATCGTCGAGTAGCACCACACCGCTGGTAGCCTCGACCAGGTAAGGGTAGCTCTTGGAGTTGGCGATCGCGACCAGCAGATCCTGGGCGATCGGCTCGGCGTTCATCTCAACCCGCAACGCGCCCACGACGGCGTTGCCGTCGTTGCGCAGCGGCATGGTCACGATGAAGGAGCGCGCGCCATCGGCGTTGCGGCGGATGGGGGTATAGCTGGTTCTGCCCTCGCGCAGCGCGAACAGCACGCCGCTTTCGCCGCCGCGATTCACCAGATCGCTATCCGAAATCGTCAGCAGCTTGAGCATGCGCAGCCGTTCCTGACCGACGCCATCCAGAACTGAGAGCTGGACGATGTTGGGGTAGTTGCGATCGACCAGATCTTTGGCCAGGCCGGTCAGCTGCTCAGGCGTGGTCGTCGGGCGCACTTTCAGCGCGAAGCGCTCGAGCTGCGTGTGCAGATCGTCGACATAGCGTGAGATATCACGCTCGACCCGAGTTGCCAGATCGATCTGATCGTTGTAGACGCTGCGTTGTTGGGCACCCGCGTTGAGCACGATCAGCAGGGCGCCGACGATCAGCAGCGGCACCACCGAAGACAACAGCAGGGTCCAACGCAGGTGGTTGGCAATGCTGGTGCGGGCGCCACTTTTGGTATCGTCATCGGGTTGGCGCGGCGAGGATAGCCACCGCAAAGACGGACGGCGCATGAGTTGCTCTCAGGTGCGGACAATTCCGCTTCCATTGTGAAGTGAGTTACCATTATAGCATAAAGTTTCCGCTGGGCGCATGGTGCGATCGCGTGAGACGGCGCTGTAACCCTGTCCCGCCCTCCCGGCGCGCTGCCTGTGCTATACTCAGTTTATTCAGGCGAAGCGACGCCACCACTACAACACAGCAGGAGCCGCCATGAAACATCTCACCCGCATCGCCGCCATCGGCGCGCTGGCCTTCGCGCTGGCCCACGCCTGCGGCAGCCCCGTCACCACGCAGGCCCAATCGCCGTTGATCGGCGGCTGCCCGATCTTCCCCGCGAATAACATCTGGAACACGCCGATCGACACCTTGCCTATCGACGCGCGCTCGGCTGCATATGTCAGCAGTATTGGTGCGAGTACGGCGTTTCATCCGGACTTTGGCTCCGATCCGACCTACGGCATCCCGTACGTCGTGGTGCCGCAATCGCAGCCCGGTGTCGCCGTGACCTTCGACCAACCCGACGAGAGCGACACAGATCCATACCCGATCCCGCCCAATCCGCCGATCGAGGCCGGCAGCGATCACCATATCTTGATCGTCCAGCAGGGCAGCTGCAAGCTCTACGAGCTATATGCAGCCGAACAGCAAGGCGCCAGCTGGCACGCTTATTCTGGTGCGATCTTCGCTCTGTCGTCGAACGCGCTGCGCCCGGACACCTGGACCTCGGCCGACGCGGCCGGCCTGCCGATTCTGCCGGGGCTGGTACGGCGCGACGAGGTGCTATCGGGCCAGATCAACCACGCACTGCGGTTCACGGCCCAGCGCACTCGCGGCAGCTACATCTGGCCGGCGCGTCATGAGGCCAGCAGTATCAGCGACCTGAATGTGCCGCCAATGGGCCAGCGCTTTCGCCTGAAAGCCAGCTTCGACATCTCGAGCTACCCGGCCTACGATCAGGTGATCCTCAGGGCGCTGAAGAAGTATGGCATGATTCTGGCCGACAACGGCTCGAACTGGTATGTCTCGGGCGCCAACGATACGAGTTGGGATGACGACGCGCTGAATATGCTCAAACAGCTGCGCGGATCAGACTTCGAGGCGGTGGACGAAAGCTCGCTGCAGATCAGCCCAAACTCGGGGCAAGCCAAGCAGCTGGTGGAGGATAGCAAACGGGTCGTCCCGAGCGGCGCCAGCCAGGGCCAGCAGGCGACCTACACCATCCAGATCGTCGGCGATGGTGCGGCGGCTAGCCTGAGCGACCAGCTGCCCTCCGACCTGTCGCTGGCTGCTGGCCCTTCCACCACCCCAGGCAGCGTGCCCGCGGCCACCTACGACGGCGCGACACGCACGATCGCATGGAGCGGGGCGCCGGCCGATACCGTGATCGTTCAGATCACCTATACTGTCACGGTCGATCGCGCTACCACTAGCCTGATCGCCAACACCGCCACCGTGACTCATGGCGGCGCGCCCAAGGCTCTGACGGCGGCGCTGGTGGCCAACCCGCTCCAGAACTTCGTGCCGGCGCTGCGGCGCTGATGGGGGACGAAAGACCAACGACCAAGGAAAGACGGAGGATGTACAAGCCTTATTCGTCCTTCGTCCTTGGTCTTTCGTCGGTGAAAGAAAGCGCATGCACATCGGAATAGACGCCAGCCGCGTCGCCATCGCCGCGCGGACCGGCACCGAGCACTACACGTTCGAGCTGCTGGCGGCGCTGGCGAAGCTGGATCGCCAGCATCGCTATACGCTCTATTGCAACCAGCCGCCGGCCGCGCTGCCGCCGCTCGGCCCGAACTTCGCGCTGCGCCGCATCCCGTTCCCGCGGCTGTGGACGCACGTGCGGCTCTCGGCCGAGCTGGCGCTGCACGCGCCCGATGTGCTGTTCATCCCGGCCCATGTTCTGCCACTGGGCGCGCCGCTGCGCCCGGGCATGCGTACCGTCGTGACGATCCACGACATGGGCTATGTGCACTTCCCCGGGGCGCACACCGCGGCACAACGACTCTACCTGCGGCTATCGACGCGCTGGAGCGCGCGGGCCGCCAGCCATCTGATCGCGATCTCGGGCGCCACGCGCGACGACCTGGTGCGCTATGCCGGGGCGCGTCCTGAAAAGATCAGCGTCGTGTATCACGGCGTCTCGCCGCGCTTTCGGCCGATCGAAGATCGGGCCGCAATCGCCGCTGCTCAGGCCAAGTACGGCATCAGGCCGCCCTATTTTCTGTACATCGGCACCATTCAGCCGCGCAAGAACCTGGTGCGTTTGCTCGAGGCATTTGCGTCAGCGACTAGGGATTGGGGGCTGGGGATTGGGAGCCGTGTTCCAAATCCCCAGTCCCCAATCCCTAACCCCCAACTAGTGATCGCCGGCAAACGCGGCTGGCTCACCGATGCGATCGAGCGCCAGTCGGCCCAGCTGTTCGGCGCGGGCAGCGCGGCGGTGCGCTTCACCGGCTATGTGGCCGACGACGACCTGCCGGCGCTGCTGAGCGGTGCGCTGGCCTTTGTGCTGCCATCGCTCTACGAAGGCTTTGGGATGCCCATTCTGGAGGCCATGGCCTGCGGCACGCCGGTGCTGGCATCGGCCACGTCGTCGCTGCCCGAGGTGGCCGGCGCCGCCGCGCTGCTGGTCGACCCCGAAGACACCGCCGCGATCGCCGACGGCCTAGCGCGGCTGGCTGGCGACGCCGCGCTGCGAGCCGACTTGCGGGCGCGCGGCATGGCACGGGCGGCGCAGTTTACCTGGGAACGATGCGCCGAGGAGACGCTCGCGGTGCTGCTCAAAGCGTATTGATCGCCCGTGCCGCGATGATCGCCAGCACCACCAGCGAGATCAGCGACTGTGTCATGAACAGCAGCTTGGCGCGCCGCGAGAGTACAAGGGTGTCGGTAGGGCTGAACGCGGTACTGGTATTGAAGGCCAGGAAGAGGTAATCGATAAAGGACGGGCACCAGGGCCGCTCGCCGGTCTGGTCGAGCGCCAGTTGCGGGAAGACCAAATCGACGCTGTGATAGCCTTCGCGGTGCCGCCGGCCTGGTCCGCCACTGTCGATCTCCCAATACCAGAGCGCAAAGGTCAGAATATTGACGATCCATATCAGCGCGGCGTCGCGCAGCAGCATCAGCGCGATATCGTGCGGTATATCGGCCGAACCCAATGGCTGCGTTGCCAGATTGATCACCAGAAAGCTCGCGCTCGCGGCCTCAGCACAGGTGACCAGGCCTAGAATGACAAACCCGAGCATGCGGCTGAGGTGAACTAGCCCGTGCCTAACCGAGATAACCAGCGGGACGAGCAGCGCCACGATCAGGCCCAGCAGCAAACCACGTGGCCCAGGTGAGAGCGGCGCGGAGATCAGCGCGAAAATTCCGCCGATCGCCAGCACCGCAAGGAGCGCCGGCCAGTGTCGAGCAATATGATAGTGCCGATGGGGTAGCTTGGCCTGCCGATCGTGTGGTGCGATATCCAGGTTCATCAGATACTTCTTTCGTAGGATGTCGTGCAAGGCTACATGATCTGATACCGCTGGCACTTGAATATGCTCTGTCGAGCGAGGACAGGAGATATCCCGGATTTACCCCGATGTCTGGGCCGGCATCAGAATGCGCTGAAGCGCATTCTGATGCCGGCCCAGACAAAAAGTGGTCGCGGCCTCCTCGGGGCCGCGCAGCGGCCCCAAGGAGGCCGCGACCAGCAGAATGAATAGCGAACCCTGCAATGCATGATCGCAATATCAATGCACTGTCTCACAGGCAGGTAAAGTATTCCTGAAGACGAGCTAAAGCATTGATGAATCTTGCCTGAGTAACGCGGCCCACGTCGCGCAGTCTACGTGGCCGCTGGTAGGCAGCCCACTGGCCTGCTGGAACGCCCCCCCTCCCTGGTCTGATCGCCACAGAATCCGTCGGCCTGCCCGACTTGCGCATAGCCAGCGCCAGCAGCCGGCGTTGCACATCTAGTGACTCCGGTCGTGCAGTTCGGCTGGCCGGCGGCTCCCAGGCGATCGTGCGAAAGTGGCCGCACAGCAGAAGCAGGCAATGAGAACCCTCAGCGAAACGGGTAGCTGCATTGATGTATTCCCCTCATAGTCGCTTCTCGAACAGGATCAGCCCTGGCCCCTGGACGAAGCCTAGCCTGGCGTTGATCGCCAGCATAGCCGGGTTGTTCGACTCGACGCCGGTGCGAATCTCGGCGTAGCCGTGGCGCTGTGCGAACGCGATCGTCTTCAGCTTGAGCGCCAGGGCCAGGCCGCGGCCGCGGTACTCGCGCCGGACGGCGGTGACCTTCTGACTCAGGGCGTCGGGTGAGTCTTCGCTGCGATGCAAATAGCTCTCGGCGACATACTGATCGCCGTCGCGCACAATGAAAAACGCCTCAGGCAGGCTGGCGACATGCTCTGCGAACCACTCCAGCGGTGGTGCGGGCAGCGGGTGGCCGGGGATCGGAACGTCGCGCGAGAGCGCGGTGTGCAGCTCGTAGAGCTTTGGCAGCCAGCCGGGATCGCGCGCCTGCTCCGCGGCCAGCGTAGTGATCTCGAGTGCGCCGAGGTGGTCGAAGGCCGTCGCGAAACGTGAGGTATCGCACTGCCGGGTGTCAAGCGTAAACGGCCAGCTGCGCAGTAGCTCGCGGAAGCCGCGGCGCCTGAGCGGCGCGACTAGCTCATTGAGCGACTCGTGGGCCTCGATCTGGATCGCCTGCGCACCCAGAGCGACAAGATCGGCCAGCGTGGATTCGTAGAGCCTGCCGCCGATACCTTTGCGCTGGTCATCTATCGCGACCCGAATCACGCACCAGTAGCGGCCCGGCGGCGGCGCCCAGGCGATCTCGAAGGCATAGGCGTACCCGGCGACGCGCCCGTTTTCCTCGGCCAGATAGCGCGCCAGCGGCTGACCAACATCCGAGAATGCCCGGTCGAGCGCGCGCGCCTCGGCCGCCGAGCGAAACTCGAAGTCGTAGATCTGGTCCGGCGCGAAGCTCGCGGCGATCGCGCCGATCGCTTCATAGTCGGCGTCGATGGGTTCGAAGCGGCGGATGCGGGATGGCTGGGTCATGCGATCGCCTCCGCCGGCTCGCCGGCCCATAGCTCGCGCATCTCATCGCTACTCGCCAGCAGTTCGTCCAGTCTGCCCTGCGCCGCGACCCGCCCCTCCTTCAGCACGATGATCTGGTCGGCTCGCCGCAGCGCCGCCCGCCGGTGCGACACCGCCAGAATTGTAGATTGTAAATTGTAGATCGCAGATTGATCGGAATTCTCAATCTGCAATCGCTCCCACAGCACACGCTCGGTCTCGACATCCAGCGCGCTGGAGAGGTCGTCGAAGACCAGCAGCTCGGCGTTGCGCGCGAACATCCTGGCGGCGGCGGCGCGCTGGATCTGCCCGCCCGAGAGGCGCACGCCGCGTGGTCCCACCAGCGTGTCCAGCCCAGCGGGCATGGCGGCGAGGTCCTGATCCATCACCGCGCGGTGGATGGCTAATGGCAGATCGACCTGCCGCTCGTCCTGCCCAAGCAGTAGGTTGGCGCGCAGCGGCTCGCTAAAGAGCAGTGGCACCTGGGCGGTGTAGGCGCAGCGCGGTGGGATGAGGAAGCTGGCCGGGTCGGCGAGCAGCTGGCCGTTCCAGCGGATGGTACCGGCGGTCCGGGGCAGCAGGCCGAGCAGGGTGCGCAGCAAGGTGGTCTTGCCGCTGCCGATCCGGCCGGTGATCACGGTGAACGAGCCAAGCTCGAGCCGCAGGTCGACGCCCACGATCCCGCGACCACTATCTGGGTAGCAGTAGGTCAGCCCGCTGGCCTCAAGCGTTTCAAGCCTCTCTGACAAAGGACAAAGGACCAAGGACGAAAGATCGCCAGTTGTCGATTTAGTGTCGAGCTGCCGCCTTTGGTCCTTGGTCTCTGGCCCTTCGTCCAAGCGCGAGTCGGGCAGCGGGCCGCTCAGGTGCAGCGGGGCGTGCCTGACCAGTCGCTCGGGTGGCGCGCCCTGGAGCAGCACGGCCATGCGCTGGAAAGCCACGCCAGTCTGCTTGTAGTGCGCCAGGAACTGGCCGAAGAATTGCGTGAACTCGGTCACAAAGGCCAGGTAGTAGACGAACAGCGCGAAATCACCAATGGTAAAGCTGCCCATCCGCATCGACTGCGAGGCCAGGATCAGAATCAGGCCGGTGCCGATGCTGACGACGTTGGCGAAGATCGAGTCGACTGCCTGGGTCAGCAGCTGATCCTTGAGCATCGTCTTGCGGCGCTCGTCGTTGAGCCGGCGGAAGTGGTCGATCACCACGTTTTCGGCGGCGGCCACCTGGATCGCCTGGGCTGCCCCGAAGATCTCGCCGATCGCGCCGGTCACGCGGCCGGTGGCCGCCCTGCTCGATTTTCGGTACTGCTCCAGCCGCGTGGCCGCCATATGCGCGATCGCCACGACGCCGGCCAGAGGCAAGAATACCAGTAGTGTGATTCGCGCGTTGATCGTCAACAATATGCCCACCGCGACGATCGCGAAGGTGGCCGTCCCGATGGTGTCCAGCGTCCAGCTGATCGCGTCCTCGGCCTGCTCGGCGTCGTCGCGGAAGCGGCTGAGCGCCTCGCCGGTCGATTCGGGCAGCGCACGCGCACCCGGCAGCTCCAGGATGCGCTCCAGCAGGTTGCGGCGCAGCAGCGCGCTCATGCTGAAGCGGTGTGGGATATCGGCCAGCGCCCCGCCCAGTACCAGCATCACGCGCCCCAGCGCGATCGCCATCAGCAGCCCGATCAGCGCCCAGACGCTCAGGCCAAACTGCGCGTGGCCGCTGAGGGTATCCAGTAGCTCGCGCGCGGCCAGACCTGGCAGCACCGGCGCGACATGTATCGCGGTCCACAGCACGCCGTCGGCCAGGTACAGCCAGGGACGGAAGCGGATCATTCGCCACATGTATTGGTATGTTTTCATACTTCCCTCGATATCGAGACAGGAGACGCGAGACACAAGACGCGAGACGGCAGCTTCTAATCTCTTGTCTCTTGTCTCTACATCACACGAGCACTTCCTCCATCCCCGTCCGCAGCAGCTGTGAGAAGTGCGACTCAGGGTCATTTGCCAGCTGCTCGCGCCTGCCGTATTCCAGAATGCGCCCGCCATCTAGGATCAAGATATCGTCGGCGCGCTGGACCGTCGTCAGGCGATGCGCGATGATGATGCCGGTGCGCGCCGCTGCTTCGGGCCGCAGCAGCTTGCCGACCGCCCGCTCGACCAGTTGCTCGGTGGCGGGGTCGAGCCGCGACGAAGCCTCGTCGAGGATCACCAGGCCAGGGTCGCAAAGGAACAACCGCGCAAACGCCAGCAGCTGCGCCTCGCCGGCCGAGAGCCCGGCCGTGGCGCCCAGCTCTGTATCCAGCCCAGCCGGCAGCTTGCGCAGCCAGCCGCTCAATCCCAGGTCGTCAAGCGCGCCCAAGATCCTGGCATCGGAGATCGCGCGATTGAAGAAGGTCAAATTGTCGCGCACAGTGCCCTGGAATAGCTGCACATCCTGCGTGACCATGCCCACGCGTCGGCGCAGCTCGCCGAGCCGCGCCGCCGGAGCCGGCACGCCGCCGAGGCAGACTGTGCCTGATGTCGGGTCGTACAGCCGCAGCAGCAGCCGCGCCAGCGTCGTCTTGCCGCTGCCGGTGCGGCCAAGCAGGCCCAGCACACGGCCCGGCGCCAGCGTGAAGGAGATATCCGCCAGGACTGAGGGCCGAGGACTGAGGACTGAGTTGGAACCATTCTCAGTCCTCAGTCCTCGGTCCTCAGTCCTCGGCTCGTCGGCGTACTCGAACGACACACGATCGACCTCGACGGCCAGCGCACCGGACGGAATGGGCGTGCCGGGGCCATCCGTGATGCGCGAGCGGATGTGAAAGAGTTCTTCGACACGCTCGATGCTGGCGCCAGCCTTCTGCAGCTCCTGAAGCTGGGTGCGAATCTGTTCGATCGGGCGGCGCAGCAGCTCGGTGTAGTAGAAGATGATATAGACAGTGCCGATCGTGATCGCGCCGGCCTGGTACAGGTAGGCGCCCAGGCCGAATGCAATAGCATTGCCGGCGGCAAACAGCAGCAATGTGGTCATCCACATGGTGTAGCCGGCCAGGCCAGCCTTGCGCTGGAGCGGCAGCCAGGCGCGCAGTAGCCCATAGAACTGGCGCATCACATAACCAGTTGCCCCGCTGGAGCGGATATCCTCGGTTCCGGCCAGCCGCTCGCCCAGAAACCCGAAGAAGCCGGCGCTGGCCTCGCGCACCGCCGTCCAGTAGGGCACGGCGATCGAACGCATGCGGATCAGGATCGCCAGTGCGATTAGCGCGAAGACCGTCATGCCCAGGCCGACGCGCCAATCCTCGAAGAAGAGCAGCACCAGCACGCCGCTCAGCAGCACGATGTTGCTGAGCATATCGATCACGAACTTCGAGAAGAAGCTAGAGAGCGCGTTGACATCGCCGTCGATCCGCTCGATCAGCTCGCCCGGCGTGCGGGCTTTGTGAAACGACATATCCAGCTTGAGGCAGTGCGCGGCCAGGTCGGTGCGTAGCGCGTTGGTGGCGGTCCAGCCAACATTTTGGCCCAAATAGGCCGCGCCGACCGACAGCACCTGATTCGCCAGTGCCACGCCGATAAACAGCATGGCGGCGAGAAACAGATCGCGCTGCGGCCCCTGCGCGGTGGCGGTGTCGATGAAAGAGCGCAAGATCTGCGGGTTCAACAGCTCGAGGCCGATGCTGGCGAACAGCAGGACGGCCAGCGCCACTACTCGCCGGGATTGCGGCCGCAAGTATTGCGACAGGAGGGCAAGATAGCGCTTCAAAGGAACGTTCATGGCTCTTCCTTAGAGTGGCGGCCTTTGGCATACAAAAAGGCCGTGGGTGATCGTATCGATCATCGCCCACGGCCAGTTGATTCGGCTAACGCTGAAGCTATGGCATATCCATGGGCGCAGTATGGCAGGGCAGTGCAACGCCGGGCACATCCGAAGAGGCGCCCACGCGCAGGAGCATCGTCACAAGACGAGCTGTGTTACTGCCAGTTGCCATTCTGCGTCAACATGTCGTTCGAAATCCTTGAAGCACAAGCCTGGGAGTATCCCACCAGGATTAGCATAGCACGTTCACGGAACGTGAGTCAATCTGGCGGCGCTCCGACTTTTGACTGATCTTGAGCTCATTTCAGCGGAATTCGGACCAGCCGGTACGAATCGCGCATATCGTTGGACTGCCGCACAGCCACCTTCAACACAAAGAAGTCCTCCCGGCAGGTATCGATATTCGGTGTGGCGCAGACCGCCAGCACCCGCGCGCCGATCAGCGCCATCGGCCCGAGCCGCAGCTCGCCCAGCGGCGGGCGGATCAGCCGCGCCTGGATTCCGCCCACGAATAAGATCAGCGCTGTCGCAACCACGACCCCTAGCCCGACGACTACGGCGCAGCCGGCGCGCAGCGAACGATGCAGGGTTGGGCTGGATGCATATGACTGGCTGAGCATGGACGCCTCCAATCTCCGTCGAAGGGATGCCGCGTATGAATTGCCCTTGCCGTTACAATAAGAAGCCTTGCCCCAGTGGGTCGTGCGGGTCGACGATGAATTCGTGCCGCCCGGTGATGAACGCCGACCCACTGACCTCAGGCACCACCGCGGCATAGCGGCCGACCTGCGCCAGGTCGAGGACCCGGCCGCTGAAGGTGCTGTGGCGGCCCAGGATGCTCTCGATCACAACCGTTTCGCCCGCCGCCAGTTCCCGATTGGCGTAGTGCAGCGCAAGGCGAGCCGACACCCCAGTGCCTGTCGGCGATCGGTCCACCTCGGCGTTGGCGAACACGCAGATATTCCGGCTGTGATGCTCGGGCGCCTCCGCCGGGCCGGTCAAAATAGTCCCATACAGAAAGCTCAAATCCGCTTCAGTGGGGTGCTGGATCGGTAGTATGGCGTTGACGGCGTGCTTGATCGCTTCGCCCGCCGCGACAAGCTGTGCGGTCTGCTCGGGAATCACGCGCAGCCCAAGCCGCTCGGCGGGCACGATCGCATAGAACGCACCGCCAAAAGCAATGTCGACCGGAAAATGACCGTACGGCGCTAGAGCGATTTCGACATCACGTGCGTACACAAAGGACGGCACATTCTGAAAGGTGACGCGCTCAACATGGCCGTCTCCGCCTAGATGTGCTACAGCTCGTACAAGCCCTGCCGGGGTATCGAGGTTTATTGGTCTTTGCAGGCCCTTCAGTTGTACGGCAGCAGCTTCAATCAATGCAGTAACGAGGGCAATGACCCCGTGACCGCACATCGTGCTGTAGCCTTCGTTGTGCAGGAAGAGTACCCCAAAGTCGGCGTCGGTGGTCACCGGCGGGGTCAACACGCAGCCATACATATTGTAGTGGCCGCGCGGCTCCCACATCAGCGCCCGCCGCACATGGTCGTAGTGCTCGCGCATGAAGCGCCGCCGCTCCAGGATCGTGTCGCCTGGCAGCTCGGGCAGCCCGCCGGTGACGATCCGCAGTGGCTCGCCGGCGGCGTGGGCGTCGATCGTGGTGATCCTCAGCGCGTCGCCATGCAGCGGCGGCCAGTGCCAGCGCAGATCCATGATCTTCTCCGTGCTATGTCCCCAAGCGGCATGTGGCTAGTATAGCACGGCTATGGATCTCAGGTCGTTGGACATGTTTCAAAGATACTTTATAGTTTCGGCAATGCTAGAGCGGACGCATTTTCCAATCTGCTGGTCGCACGTGGTCACTGGGGCGGCGCAGCCGCCCCAGTGACCACGTGCGACCACTTTATTCGTGGCTGCGAGGGCGTGGGAATGCGCCGCAGCGCATTCCCACGCCCTCGCAGCCACCCTGTTAAGTACGGGATGGCTCATGACAGATAATAACGATAAGTACCAAGCTGCCGCACATAATCAGCGCGGATTGTGCGAGATAGTGTAATTGGCGCCGGAGCGCCGCTGGAGCCAGTGCGCTAGGGCCCGCTCGTAGCCATCGCCGACGAGTGTGCTAATGATCGCGCCGCTCACAAACGCGTAGAGGGTGCGCGGCTTGCCGGCCAGTAATGCCAGCAGCACCGCCGGCACGAAGTTTGTCAGCGGTATGTTGAGGCCTAGCACAGTCTGGCCATCGGGAGTGGTGTGCAGCAGGCCGAGCGTCTGCTCGGCTTCGCCGGTCGTCGTCGCGCGCAGCTTCGCGCCGGTCCAGTTGCCGGCCAGCGCCGCCGCGGCGACTAGCAGCATACCGCCGATCTTGCGTAAAGGACTCATGGCGTTCCTCCAGATGTCTTGTCGTGCAATAGCTGCTGAAGGAGTGAGCAAGAGTCAGGCCAGGAGCGGAGTTAAGAGTTAAGAGTTTAGAGTTAAAGGATGATAGCATGATCAACTCTTAACTTTTAACTCTTAACTAGAGGAATAGTTCCATCTGGCCAACGTGCCGGTCGCTCTCCCAAGTCAGCGCGGCGCGGCGGGGCAGTGCCTGGATGTCGAAACAGGCGATCTGCGCTACCGCCAGCACGCTGGAGACGATCTTGGTAGCGATCTGCGGGGAGTTGGCGCGCTCGGAGAGATGCGCCAGCCATGCGGTGCGGCGGCGGCCATCGGCGCCCAGCCGGGCCAGCAGCGCGCCGGCGTCCATGTTGTCGAGGTGTCCGAGCCGGCTGTAAATGCGCTGCTTGACCGCCCAATCGTAGGGCGCGAGCCGCAACCGCTCGCGGTCGTGGTTCGATTCCAGCACCACCAGGTCGGCCGCGCGCAGGCCATCCAGCACGCCGTCGTCCCAGCTGCCCAGGTCGATCGCCACACCGACACACCAGCCGCCGGCCTCGATCGTATACCCGACTGGCGCGGCCGCGTCGTGCGGCACGGCGAAGCTGCGCACGCCGAACGGGCCGAGCGCCAGCGTGCCGCCCACTACCAGATCCACCAGCTCGGCGCCGCCAAGCGCCGGGCCAAGCGCTGCGGCGGTTTCAGCATTCGTGACAATTGGGATGCCATGGCGGCGCGCCAGCGGGCCGGCGCTCAGCGCATGATCGCCATGCTCGTGAGTCAGCAGGATGGCCGACAGATCAGCCGGGCGCAGGCCCGCACGACCCAGGTGCCGCTCGATCACGCGCTGCGGTAGCCCGCAGTCAAGCAGCAGCGCCGCGTTGTCGGCCTGGATCAGCAGCGCGTTGCCGCTGCTGCCGGAGGCAAAGGAGGTGACTCGCAGAGTCATGGGATGCTCCATGCCGCTTCCAGCGCGCCGCGCAGATCTTCGATGATATCGCCGACATCCTCGATGCCGATCGAGAGCCGGACCATGCCATCGCCGATGCCGCGCTCGGCGCGCTGCTCTGGCGTCAGGTCACGGTGCGACGACATGATCGGCACGCTCACCAGCGTGTAGACATCGCCCAGGCTGGTGGCTGGCAGCACCAGGCGCAGCCCATCCACAAAGCGGAACAGCGCATCACGGTTGGCCTCGCGCAGCTCGAAGGCAACCATCGCTCCATACAGGCCGTCGAAGACCCGCCCCGCCAGCTGGTGCTGCGGGTGGCTGGGTAGGCCAGGGTAGAACACCCGCGCGACGCCGGGCTGGTCGGATAGCCAGGCCGCAACGGCGGCGGCGTTGGTACATTGCTGGCGCACGCGCAGCGCCAATGTCTTGACGCCGCGGTTGATCAGCTGGGCCTCGAATGGGCCGAGCACCGCGCCCAACAGCTTGGAGTAGCGCCGCAGCGTATCACGCAGCAGCGTTGCCCGCGCCACCACAATGCCGCCCGTGGCGTCGGCGTGGCCGCTGAGATACTTGGTGGCGCTGTGGACAACCAGGTCGGCGCCCAGCGCCAGTGGTCGCTGAACGATCGGCGTGGTCATCGTGCTGTCTACCACTAGGCGCGCGCCCCCAGCCTTGGCGCGCTGGGCCAGCGCCGCGACATCGACAACTTTCAGCAGCGGGTTCGAGATCTGCTCGACCAGGATGACGTTCGGCTTGGTCGCCTCGATCGCCGCGTCCACCGCGGCCAGGTCGCACATATCGCAGTAGGCGACCGGAATCTCCTGGGCCGCGAAGAAGGCTTCCAGCAAATTGGTCGTCGCGCCGTAGAGATCGCGCGCCGCCAGCACGGCGCGTACGTTCGGGTTAGTGCTTCCACGCGGCGTGCCGGCCGCGAGCAGTGCAGCGTGCAGCGCGGCCATGCCCGAGCCGAAGGCCACCGCGCCGGCGCCGCCCTCGGCGGCCGCCAGCACCTGCTCGAGCGCGCCGACGGTCGGGTTGCCGTAGCGCGCGTAGACGTAGCCCTCGCCGGTGGCGAACGCGTTGTCGAGCGCCTCGGCGCTGTCGTAGATATAGGTGGCGCTGGTGTAGATCGGCGTGGCGGTCGGTATGCCGGCGGGCGGCTGGGCGCGCTCGCCCTCGTGGACCAGGCGCGTCAGCAAGCTCCAGTTCGGTGCTGGCTGGTCGGGCATGGTTGGAGACTCCTTGTTACTGCATGTGGCGCCGGCGCTGGCTATCACTCTCCACCGTTGGGATTGGCGGAGAGTATAACATATGTTCGGGGTTGTGTTATCCAACTATGAGCACAGGGTGGTCGAAGCTTCTTTCTGGAATGGAGACCAAGGACCAAGGACCAACGACGAAAACTAGCTTGGTCGTTGGTCCTTGGTCCTTGATCTGAAGGAGCGGCGGATGTTTGGCACGCAGCGCCAGCTTACCTGCGCCGGTAGATCTCCGCTCGCGTGTCGGCGTACTCGCGCTCCCAGTGGGCGGTGTCGGCGGCCAGCGCGGCGGCCAGCCGCGGCTGGAGCGGGCGGTCGAGCAGTACGCGGCGGACATCGTATTTGTCGATCAGCAGCGCATTGTAGTCGCGCGCGTCGCGGATGGCGAGATAGTCCTGCCAGATCACCGGCGGGTACAGCTCGATGCGCGGGTCCACGAACACCTGCGCCGTAGGGTAGAGCGCCCAGTCGAGGTAGGATCCGTAGCCCATCTCGTTGTAGAGCCGGCCCTCGATCGGGTGGGCGCGCAGGTACTCGGCCGCCGCCACCGGCGTATCGGCGCTGAAGAGCTCGGGTCCGCCCGGCACATCGGCGAACAGCCCTTTGTATGGCTGCGGCAGCCCCAGGTCGGCTTTGAATGGCGGCTGGACGGCGATCAGCGCGCCGAGCAACAGGACGGCGATCAGTGTGCTGGGCAATTGCATACGCGCTGCGGATGAGGCGCGGCGGGGCTGCGGCACGCGGAACGATGCCAGGCTGCCGGCCAGCATTGGCATCGCCAGCATGCCGTACCAGATCACATTGCGCTGGCTGCCCCAGGCCAACCAGAGGAACGCGCAGACAAGCAGGACATCCGTGATCGAAGGGCGGCGGCGCGCCAGGGCGAAAGCTGCGAGCAGCGCCAAGATGGATATGAAGAAGACCGATCCGGCGATCCCATGCGTCGTCGGCGGCTGCCACTCGTTGACCAACCCTTGGATCGATGGGTCGCCGAGGAGCTTATAGACATAACCGAAGATGCCGACGCCGCTGGGGTTGATCAGCATAGCGGCGCATGTTCCCGCGAACGTGAGGTACAGCGCCCGCAGCCGCTCCCAGCTGAGCGCTTCCGGCTGCTTGAGTATGCGTCGCAGTGTCTCACCGGCCGCCACCACGGCCAGCATGCCCAGGCCAAGCACGAACGCGCCATGCGAGTTAACCCAGAACACCATCAGCGGCGGCAGCGCCAACAGCGCGCGTGGGCGGCTCTGGCCAGCGACGTAGGCGCCCAGGATCAGCGCGTAGAGTCCGAACGGAACCCACGACCAGTTCTGAGTACGGGCCGGTAGATTGTTGATCGCCATAGCCCACGCGAGCAGCGCGGCCAACGCGGCTAGCCGCCAGGAGCCGCTGCGGCGGCGCGCCTCGACCGCCACGAGCGTGAAGCTGGCCAGCCCAAGCAGGTTGCGCGCCAGAATGGGCGCCTGCAAGCCACCCAGCTGGTAGAGCGCGTAGAATAGCCACTCGCCGAGCCATGTCGCATATACAAATGGCGCGTCGGCCGGCACGCTCCACGCAAACATGTTGGTCCAGGGAATACCGTGCTGGGCTACGATCTGGCCGGCCTTGAGATGCCACCAGAAATCGTGCGGCGGAGTTGGCACCAGCGCGATAAACACCTCGATCAGCGCCAGCGCCAGCAGCAGCCACAGCTGCTCTAGCCCCGGCAGCGGCAGCGCGCGCCGGCCCAGGCGTGTTCGCGGCAGATCGGCGGCGTTGGTCTCTTTCAGGGTATTCATCGTGCTAGTATCCTCGCCCATGCGTGATGCGACTCAACGAGAAATCACACCGGCCATAGACGACGGACGATGGACGATATCTGCAAACTATAGTCTATCGTCCATCGTCCATCGTCTCGCGATGGGTTCAACTATAGCATGGAAACCGCTCGGAAGAGCTTAGCGAGACGGTAGCAGTTGAATAGCGCTCCGCACGGAGGCGTAATTGCAATCACATTGCTATAGTTTCAGATTCGCAATCGGCGAGCCAGTGATTATACTGCGTATCACGACAGGCGAATCGGGCGTTGAATATATGTCCCCATTCGGCGTATAATATCCGCTACGTCGCAGTTTGGCGAGCAAAGGTGTATGATGATTATCGAGGATCTTGATCGCGATCGGTCTAGCACGCATCAGACGAGCGTCGCCGACTGCACGGTCGTTATTCCTACCTATAACGAGCGTGAGAATATTGCCGCGCTGCTGCCGCGTGTGCTGGAGCTGCCGCGCTTCCGCGTTCTGGTGGTGGATGACAACTCTCCTGATGGCACCGCGGCGGTTGTGTCCGATCTTGCGCGCGATGAGCCGCGGGTTGGGCTCCTGCCGCGGGCAGGCAAGCAGGGCCTGGGCACAGCTTACCTGGCCGGCTTCCGGCGCGCGCTGGATGAGGGCGCCGAGTTCGTGTTCGAGATGGACGCCGATTTCTCGCATGATCCCAGCTACCTGCCGGCGCTGCTGGAGGCGGCCGCGACGCGCTACGATCTGGCGCTCGGCTCGCGCTATGTGCGCGGCGGTGGCACGGTCAATTGGGGGGTGATCCGGCAGCTGATCAGCCGCGGCGGCAATATCTACGCACGGGCGATACTTGGCCTGCCGGTGATGGATGCGACTGGCGGCTTCCGCTGCTATCGCCGGCGCGCGCTCGAAGCGATCGACCTTGGGGCGATTCATTCGAACGGCTACTCATTCCAGATCGAGCTGGTCTACCGCGTGATGCGCGCCGGCTGTACGATCGGCGAGGTGCCGATCGTCTTTCCCGACCGGCGCGTCGGCCAATCGAAGATGTCGCGCCGAATCGTACTGGAAGCCCTGCTGACAGTCTGGCGCTTACGATTCGGGCGCTAAAACAACGCTTCTGTAGCTATACAATCTGTTCGCTAGCGATCACGTGTCGCACTATCAGCCCCACGCGACCTGCGGCGTGCGATTTGCGCTAGACATTGAAGCTGCCACAGTCTGTGTGAAAGCTGCTCGAACGAAGCGTGCTGCTATGATCAAGCTCAACCATCAGGGCACGATCCTGAACGCGTTCATGCTGGCGGCGCTGATTGCGGTTCTGGTTGGCCCGATCCATCGCTTCTCGCCAACCTGGCAGCCGATCTACTTGATCGGCGCATGCTTTCTGGTGGCGCTCGAGGCCGGGGTAGTGCATCACGCCTTCCGTCGCGAGCACATGTGGCTCGACGAGTTGCTGCGCTACGTCACGCCCGAAATCTTCGTCATGTTCATTCTGATGCGGGTGGCGACGACGCTTGGCGTCGGCATGGCCACGCTGGCGGTGGATGCGCAACGCTGGCTGTACGACCCGCTCAGCATCTTCGACATGCCGTTTGTCTTCGCGATCCTGGCCGGCTTCCTGGTCGGCATGCTTATGCACGCGGCGATGCGCGATCTTTTCGAGTTGGAGCCGCGCGCATCAGAGAAGCCAAGCGCTGCGTCGGATGAGAACCAGTTTCTCACGGCGATGAATAACCGCGATCGCTCAGCCGCGCTCGGACGGATCAGCAGCAGATTCGTGTTCGGCGGCGCGTTTCTGCTGCTTGCGCTGGGGATCGAAGCCGTGAATATTCAACGTGTGACCGGCCCTAGTCTGCCGATCTCTCTGCGCAGCGCTGTGGCGGCGCTAGTATATTTAATCAGTGGGTTTATCCTCTACAGCCAGGCTCGCCTGGCGCTACTGCGGACGCGTTGGAACATGGAGGGCGCGACGGTAGCGGATGCGGTGGTGCGCCGCTGGACGCGCACAAGCTGGCTATTGATCGTCGGCGTGGCCGTGGTCGCCGCGCTGCTGCCACGCGCCTACGGATTGGGGCTGCTCACCACATTGCAGCAGACGCTCGGCCTGATCGGGTATGGGCTTGCGATCCTCGGGTATTTGCTCACCTCGCTCCTCAGCCTGCTGGCGATCTTGCCTATCCTGCTGCTTTCGCTGCTCGCCGGGCGCGGTGGCGATGGCACTCCGGCGCCACCGCCCGTAGTACCGACATTGCCTGATGTGCCGCCGCCGGCCAAGTTCGAGCCGAACTTGTTGACCGCGCTGACCTTCTGGATCTGCATGCTGCTGCTGGCGATCTACGCGATCGTCTTGATCATTCAGCGTAACCCTGGCCTCATTCGCGCGCTGACGACCCGCGGCCCGCTTGGGTGGCTGCTGCGGCAGCTGGGCTTGCTCTGGAGCGACACGCGCGCATGGGCCGGCGAGGCCACCAACCGCGCCTGGGCCGTGTTGCGTCGGCCGGTCGCCATTCGGGCAGTGCGGATGCCCGCGCTGCGGCTCAGCCGGCTGGCGCCGCGCGAGCTGGTGCGCTACTTCTACCGCTCGATACTGCAGCGCGCCGCCGCCACGGGCCTGCCGCGCCGCGCCAGCCAGACCCCATATGAGTATGGCGCGACGTTGACGCAACGCCTGCCTGAGGCGCGGCAAGATATCGCCGAGTTGACCGATGCGTTTGTGGTTGCCGAGTACAGCCCGCGCCCGGTGGCCGATGCCGATGCCAGGCGTGCCCGCCGACCCTGGGAGCGCGTGCGCCGCCAGCTGCGCGAGCTGAACGGCCCGCGCGAGGCGCCAGCGCATCGATCCGCGAATGGCACGAATAACCGCGAATGAGCTATATACTTAGGACTTACGCACTTGGCGTTTTAGCAGGGGCGCGGGGGCCTGCGGCCCCCGAGAATCTTCTTTTTCTACCCACCTGTGGCGGCAAAGCCGCCACAGGTGGGTAGAAAAAGAAAGGGGTTCTTTGGAGGGCTTTGCCCTCCAAACCTCCCAACCGCGTAACTCCTAATACTATTGCCTCTATTCGTGCAATTCGCGGGTTCTCTGCCGAGATTTTAGAGTAACACAATGACACGCAAGCGCCGACATCAGCGGCATAGCGCCATTCCGCCACCCCAGCCACTGCCCCCGGCCGCAAATCCGCAGCTGACCGCGGCGATCCTCGAGATCGTCGACACGCAACTGCGCGACAGGACGCCGCCTGAGACGCGTGAGACATTCGATCGCCTGATCGGCATGGGCTACACCCCTGAAGGCGCGCGCCAGCTGCTAGCCCACGTCGTGGTGCGCGAGATCTTCACCGTGATGGCGCGCGGCGAGCGCTATGACGCCGCACGCTTCGTCGCGGCGCTGCGGCGCCTCCCCGCGCTTCCTGATGACTAGGTTAACCTCTTGGTCATTCTCTAGGGTTTGTGCGCGCCAGCGATCTTATGCCTGCGCTGGTCAAGCTCTTGATCGCCCGTTTGGGCCTGGCCCACGACGGCGGGTAGTGTGATCGTGAAGGTTGTGCCGGCGCCTGGGCTGGATTCAGCCACCAGCGTGCCGCCGTGCGCCTCGACGATCGCCTTGGCGATCGCCAGGCCTAGCCCGGATGCATTGCTGTCGACTCGCTGGCGGGCTTTGTCGGCGCGATAGAAGCGGTCGAAGATATACGGTAGATCCTCGGCCTCGATGCCGCTGCCGGTGTCCCTCACTCTAAGAGTGACGAAGGACGAAGGACCAAGGACGAAGGGCTGCACTGTAGTATCTTCGTCTTTAGTCTTTGGTCTTTGGTCTTTCGCCTCTTGAGTCGCAGATAGAGAGATCTCGCCACCCTGCGGCGTATAGCGCAATGCGTTCGAGACCAGGTTGTTCAGCACCTGGGTCATGCGGTCGGTGTCCACGGCGATAGAGGGCAGGCTCTCAGCAGGCTCGACATGCAGCGCGATGCCTTGCTGTTCGGCCTGGTGGATATAGGCCAGGCCGGTGCGCTCCAGCAGCGCGCTCGGATCGACGGCGCGGCGATTGAGCGGAAGCTCGCCGGCATCGGCCAGCGACAGCACGCGCAGGTCCTCGACGAGCCGCTGCAGATGTTCCACTTCGCCATGCATGATTGTGTATAGAGTGGTCGAGCCGTTGATTCGGCCGTCCTGCAAGCCCTCGGTGTAACCGCGCAGAATGCTGAGCGGCGTGCGCAAATCGTGGGCCAGATCGGCGGTCATCTGCTTGCGCAGCTGGCTGGCGTGCGCCAGATCGGCGCTCATCTGGTTGAACGAGGTCGCCAGCTCGCCGATCTCGTCGCGCGAGCGCACCGTCACGCGCTGATCCAGCTTGCCGCGCGCCATCGCCTTGGTCGCAGCGGTCAGCTCGCGCACCGGGCGAGTAAGCGTGCGCGCCAGCAGGACGCCCAGGATGAGCGCGATCAGCGCGGCGATGCCGGCGCTGATCGCCGCGGCCCAGGTCACCCGGTTCAGGAAGGCGACATCGGGTGGCGGTGGTCCAGGCGCATTCGGGCGCTCGCTCGGGGTTGGGAACAGAACAAAGCCAACCGTCTGGCCATTGACCTGCACCGCGGTGGCTGCATCTAGATCCGCTTTCGGCGCTGGCTGCCCGGCATGGTGGCTGCGATTGCCAAGCACAATTGTCCCATGAACGTCGGCTATGGCGATGTCGCGGCTGTAGAAGTCGAGCGGCGGCGTACGCGACAGCATTTCGCCGACACCGGCCCAGCCGTTGTGCGAGGTATGGTAGCTCCCCAGCGCTTGCACGAGGGTGGCCCGATCGTGCTCTGAGAGAAAGCGATCGAACTCCGAGCGCGTGCGCTGGCCGACCAGCACCGCGACCAGGATCGCACCGGTCAGGCCGACCAGCAGAAAGGCCAGTGTGAGTTTTACGGTTAGCGAGCGCATCGGTTCTTCCTTGATGCCAACAAGCCACCAGTGGGTCGTTTGGTTTCGACATCGCCATTCGGTTGAACCGCAGAACCGCTGCTCACTGGTTCCGCGGTTCTGCGGTTCCGCGGTTCGTAAATGGCGATAGGCAAAACAACTGACCCACGAGTGCGCTTTCAGCGCCGGTGTTGGGTGACGGGCGTTGGGTCAGCAGCATTGCGTAGACCAACACCCAACACCTAAAACCATACTTGGAAATGCATTAGGCACCGGGCGCTTTTTGCGCCGCGAAGCGATAGCCCATGCCATAGACGGTGTCGATATACTGCGGATTCCGCGGGTCAGGTTCGATTTTAGTGCGCAAGTTGCGAATATGCACGTCGATCGTGCGCTCGTAGCCTTCATAGGCCTCGCCCGAGACGCGGTCGAGCAGATCGAGGCGCGAGAACACCTGCCCCGGCGCGGCCATCAGCGTGGCCAGGATCGCGAACTCCGACGGCGTCAGATCGATGGCGCGCTCGCCGACCATCACCGTGCGCCCGCTGCGATCCAGCACGATATCGGCCGCACGCAGCACATCCGGCTCGGTGGCGGGCTTTTGGGCACGCCGCAGCACAGCGCGCACACGCGCAATCAGCTCGCGCACGTTGAACGGCTTGGTGACATAATCGTCGGCCCCCAGCTCCAGGCCGAGGATCTTATCCTGGTCCTCCACCTTGGCGGTCAGCATGATCACCGGGGTCTCGGCTTCCTTGCTGAACGCACGCATGAAATCGTAGCCGCCCATCTCGGGCATCATCAAGTCGAGAATGATGAGATCGGGCTTTTCGTAGCGCGCGACATACAGCGCTTCACGGCCATGTCCCGCTTCCACGACGCGGTAGCCCTCCTGCTCAAGGTAGACACGGATCAGATCGCGGAGCTTCTTTTCATCGTCGACGACCAGAATTGTCTGTGTCATACGGTTCATTCCTCGTGGCGTTTGAATGCGCGACCGCGTAAGTCCTGTATTATGTAACGAACTGACCGACATGGCAATGCTAGCGTTGGGTGCTGCCCTCAGCCCGAGCGCGAGAGTCGCCCGCGCTATACTGCCGGTGTGGCGGCCGGCGGCGCCTTGGGACGATTGTTCCCGCCTTTTGGCCGGCGTCCGCAGCGCACCCGTTTCGTTAGCGCAACCAGCGCGACGATGATACCGACGATGACCAGGTTCTTCAATATGTCGACCGCGCCGAAGAGACTCGGCGACCGATTGCCTTCACGCTCGAAACCGCCTGCCTGAGCGGTTCGATCTAGCGTTCCGCTTGCGTTAGCAGTAGCCGTATTGATTGTGTCGGTGGCGGATTGGCTTTGGAGCGCCGAGCTACGCGCCTGCCTGGCCGGGGTTAGCGACTGCGCGTAGCTCGACTGGGCAAGGCTAAATGTGATTCCGACCACGATCAGAGCGGCCGCCAGTATGGTGAGTGTGCGACGAAAGATATGCAAGGTCAGACCTCTTTCCGTAACTGAGCGTCATGCTGTAGCTCGTTGAGCCGCGCCGAACCGGATGCCCCAGCGCTCAACTGTGGTGCGCGGCGCGGCGCGCCAGCAGAGCGTTTGACCATGTTGACGATCCACTGCCAGTGCAGCGCGATATGCAGCCCAACCAGCACCAGAAAGAGATTCGCCGCGGTTGTGTGCAATCCGCGCCAGATCCCGCTCTGGGCAAGCTGTATCCCTATCGTCGGCAGCGCGACCTGGGAGATCATCAGGCCGCTGAAAATGATCAGCGTGACATCGACAAACAGCAGCGTGTTGAGGATGTAGTTGATCCGTGCGGACCACTGCGCCTTGCCGAACAAGCGCCTGGTCACCTCGACGATCCACTGCCAGTGCAGCAGCAGGTGTGTGACGATCGCCGCGCCAAACGTTATGCCGAGCCATTCATGGACTGCCATGCCGCTGAAGTGTGGCGCCATCGCAATCAGAAAGGCCAGAAAGATTGCGCTATCGACGATGAGATTGGTTTTATTGCGATTGGACTGTACAGGTGTCTGTTTCATGTTCCTGCCTTGTAGATTTCTCGGTGGGTAGGTGCGGGGCGCTTTTGCCGCTCCAGCGCTCGACGACACCGGAATGTGTTGTTTGATGCGGACATCGTATCAGGAACATCTTCAGGGATTGTTAAGAAGCGATGTGAAGATTGTGTGGTTACAGATTGGAACTAAAGCGCACGCCAGATACCAATAATAATTTTAGGAAACCTTAATGTATTCTTGCGATTGTGGTGCTATGCTCAGCTGAGACGCGGCGCAACTTTGCCGACCTAATTCAGCGTACCATCGGCAAAACGATTGGATGATTCACGAAGGAACGACTGTGCTAAACGACGATAGCCGCCAAAAACCCGCCACACCGGCCAGCACACTCGCGCGGCGCGCCCGGCGCCAGATCGACTGGCGGCTGGTGTTGGGGGTGCTGATCAGCGCTGGTATTCTCCTGTTCGCGTTTTTCAACCGCATCTGGATCATCGAGGCGCTTGGGCTGGCGCGCGCGGCAGAGCCATCCTGGCTGCTGCTGGCGTTTGCGGTGATTATGGTCAGCTTTTTGATCAGCTCGCAGGTGTTTCGTGTAGCGCTCCACTCGCTGGGCCGCCACGTCGGCGTGTTCCACCTGTGGGCCACTGCGGTGGTGGCGATCGTGACCAGCCAGCTGTTTCCGGGCGGCGGTGTCGCCAGCTATGCCTTTCTGCTGGATACCTTTCGGCGCCGCGGCGTTCCCGCCGCCGAAGCGGTACTGGTGGCTACGCTGGAGATGCTCAGCTACGCCGGGGCGATGGTGATCTTCTCGATCTTTGGGCTGGCTTATCTCACCAGTCGCATCCTCGCGGCCGACCCGGATGGCTCGTCGCTGCAGGCGCCGCTGCTGGCAGCTGTCATCGCGCTGCTACTGATCGGCGGCGTGCTGCTGGTGCTGACGCGCGATGAGGCCACTCTCCGGCACTGGCTACTCCGCATTCATACGCTGCTGTTTTGGGCCCGGCGCCGACCGCGTGAGAACGCCTGGGTCTATCTGACAGTGAGCGAGCTTGCGCGCGTGCGCGCGTTGGTCAGCGCGCGCCGCAGCCTGGTCGTCCAGTTGCTCGCTATTCAGCTGACGGCGCTCAGCGGCCACAGTCTCGGGCTGTACCTGGTGCTGCGCAGCCTGGGCGCTCACCCCAGCTTTCTGACGGTCCTTTCGGCGTTTGGCATCGCGCTGCTGATGAGCACCGTCAACGTGCTGCCGGGCGGCGGTGGCACAGTGGAAGCTGCGCTGGTAGCAGTTCTGGCGCAGCTGGGGGCCGGCGCCGCGGCAATACCGGCGGCGATCGTCTTTCGGCTGCTGAACTTCTGGGTCATGCTGCCGATCGCGGCGAGCTGCTACGCCTGGCTCGCGCGCACTCGCCCGGCGCGGCAGCCGGTGGAAATATAACTTAGGACTTACGTAGTTGGCGTTTTAGCGGGGGTCACCCAGAGGGTAGATGGGGCCGCAGGCCCCCGAGAAGCTTCTTTTCCGCCCACCCGTGGCGGCCTTGTCGCCACGGGTGGGCGGAAAAAGAGTTCTTTTGGAGGGCTTTGCCCTCCAAACCTCCCACCTGCGTAACTCCTAATAACTGTTTCCATTTCCGCATGTTTTGGACGCGGACCAACGCGGACGAACGCAAACAAGTAGCTTCTGTCTGCGTTCGTCCGCATCCGATGAATCTACGCGAAAAGAATGATGTGTAAATGTCAGCTTGCGTCGTGGAGAAGCGCCGCCAGCACTTCTTCCAGCTCCGGCGTCGCGTCCGCGCCCTTGAAATGTGCCAGCCGACGATAGACGATCGCGGCAGCGGCGTGGAACTCGCCAGGCATTCCGGCCGCGCGGAAGGTGCCAGCGATCTCTTCCATCTCGCCGACAAACCGCCACGCCTTAGCCGTGACCCGGCGGGCGCGCTGCGCGGCCTCTTCCGCGAAGCCGGGCTCGTCGCGGTTCCACTGCTCTGCAAGCTCCTGGCGGACGTCCAGACGCTCGGCGATGGCCAGGATGGCGCAGAGCAGCGCGGTCGTGCCCTTCGAGTACGCGGCAAAGCACATCTTGAGCGCCGAGGCCCTGCCGATCGTCGCCCCTAACACCTGTGTCTCGAGCGGCCCCGCCGCGAAGCATGCGGCGACCCGCTCGGCCTGCGGCCCGGCCAGGTAGAGCCAGGTACGGCCCGGCACCCAGGCCGGCCCGCCGATGATGCCCCCATCGACGAAGCCGACGCCGGCTGCGGCCATGGCTTCGCCGATCCGCATCACTCGCTCGGGAGCTATCGCGTTCGCATCCAGATACAAGCCGCGGAAGCCGGCCGCCACGACCTGCTGCGCGACCTCCTCGGCGGCGTGCGGCGGGCATACACTTAAAATGATCTCGCATTCGGCGCACAGGTTCGCCAGTGTGTGCCCGTCACGCAGCCGGTATTTCGCGGCGCGAGCCTGGGTGGCGGGCCCACGACCCTCCGAGGCCCAGGAGACCTCATTTCCGGCATTTTGGGCCGATGCGGCGATCGAGATGCCCATATCACCAGGATGGAGGATGCCGATTCGCTGGGCTGTCATGGCGCTCTCTCCTTTGAAACTACCAATGCGGTTGTTTGGCGAAGTATTTTGCGGCGGCGCAGCCCACCTAGCGTGGCGGCACGGCTCAGTCCGCGGGTCGTCGGCGCAGCCCATCGATAAATAGACGGCGCATGCCCGCGCTGATCCGCTCGCTACTGTAGCCGAGATCGTAGCGCTGGAAGCGGTAGTGCGGCGGCGCCAGCGCGGCCAGAATTGCGTCGGCGGTGAAGACAATGTCCAGCGGTGCTACGTCGCCCTGGGCGACGGCCTGCTCGAGCAGTGCGACGATATGCTCGTGGACCCAGGTGTCGAACGGCCCGCGAAAGGGACGCGGCCGGCGCGAGCCGGCCGGTGTATCCTGCATCGCGGCCAGCAGCGGCAAATGGCCCTCGGTGACGCCAATCTTCTCGACGATCAATACTTCCAGCCGCGCCAGCGGTGAAGCCAGCGCCCGGTCGTCGGCGATGATCGCGCCGACGCGCTCGCGGAAGGCGGCCAGATCTTCCTTGATCAAGGCCAGGCACAGGTCGCCCTTGTGGGCGAAGTGCCGGTACAGTGTGCCCTGCCCCACGCCAGCCGCACGGGCGATCTCCTGCATACTGGTGGCTTCGACCCCCTGTGCCGCAAAGCGCTGCTTCGCGGCCGCCAGAATCTGCTGGCGGTTCTCGCGCGCGTCGCTGCGCTCGCGCCGCCGCGGAGTGTGCTCAGCAGGCTGGTGTCTATCCATCGGCATCCTCTCAAGATCTTCCTTGTTCTTGCCGCCAAGACGCTAAGGACGCCAAGATTTGGGAAGTGCGATCTTGGCGCTCTTGGCGGTTTAATAGGGTGGATATTAGAATTACAACGAGAGTTGGGAGGTCTGGAGGGCTTCGCCCTCCAGATTCCATCCTCAGAGGGGGTGCGAGGGGCGGCTTTGCCGCCCCTCGCACCCCCACCGAATAGGGTTTTTCGGGGGCCAGAGGCGCCCGAACCCCCATTCGGAAGTAAAGTCTCGTTGTAGTGTTAGTCTGCCCTCTTGACAAGCGGACACCTATCCGTTAAACTCGGCTATAGCGGACACCTGTCCGTTTCATTATACACCATCGATCAAGAGGCGATATGCGGGCGACGCGAGGGCTGGGCATATTTCTCAAACCCTACTGGCGCTGGGCGGTGCTGGCGCCGCTGCTGATGGCGCTCGAGGTCACGATGGACCTGATGCAGCCGCGCCTGATCCAGCGGATCGTCGATCAGGGGGTGGCCCGATCTGACATGAGCGTAGTGATCCAGACCGGGCTGTGGATGTCCGGCGCAGCGCTGCTAGGTCTAATCGGCGGAGTGGGCTGCGCCGTGTTTACCGTTCTGGCGGCCCAGAGCTTCGGCGCCGACTTGCGCGGTACGCTGTTTCGCAAAGTTCAGGCGCTGTCGTTCGGCAACCTTGATCGGCTCGAGACCGGCTCCCTGATCACGCGCCTGACCAACGACGTCACCCAGGTGACCGAGGCGGTTATGATGCTGCTGCGGGTGATGGTGCGCGTTCCGCTGCTGCTGATCGGCAGCCTGATCTTGGCCGTTATCACCAGCCCGCGGCTGGCGCTGATCTTTGTGGTGCTGATCCCGGTGATTTCGGCCGCACTGACCTGGATCATCAACAAGACCTTCCCGATGTTCGGCGAGGTCCAGCGGCGGCTCGACCGGCTCAATAGCGTGATGCAGGAGAACCTGGCCGGCGTGCGGGTGGTCAAGGCCTTCGCCCGCGCAGGCTACGAGCGGGAGCGCTTCCGCGGCGCCAACGACCGCCTGATGGAGCAGAATATTACTGCTGTCCGCACGAGCGCCGTGGCGATGCCGATCATGATGCTGACTCTGAACATCGGGATTGTGGCGGCGCTGTGGTTCGGCGGGGTGCAGGTGCGCGTCGGCGAGCTAGGGGTGGGCCAGCTGATCGCTTTCATCAATTACCTCTCGCAGACACTGATGTCGCTGATGATGATCAGCATGCTGGTGGTGCGCTTCGCGCGCTCCGAGGCCTCGGCGGCGCGCATCCAGGAGGTGCTGGACAGCCGGCCGGATCTGCCGAGCAGCCCGGATGTGCTCGCAGCGTTCGCGCCCAGCGGCCGCATCGCGTTCGAGAATGTGAGCTTCAGCTACGCGCCTGAGGCTAGAGGCTTGGGACTTGAGACTAGTAATGATGATGA
>DATFXE010000053.1:0-6391 GCA_035258585.1 Roseiflexaceae bacterium
CCTCCTGGACCTCCCCTTGCGACCACTTTGTTAAATGAGTTTCCTGTGATCAAGTCATAACTACATGCGTAGCTCTAGCGGAAGTTCGGGCGTTACTACTAACAGAGGAAGTGTTAACATCTTGTGAAGAGAGCTATGCAATTGTTTGACCTGGAGGAACTATGCTGCATCGTAACACGCTGATCACCGTCTGTGCTATCTTCTGCGCTATCGCGATAGGCGCGGGCCTGTTTGTGGCGAATATTTCCAAACCGAGCGGGCTCGTGATACAGCAGCCGGGCGTGAGCGCCACCAGTGAGCCACTCACCACCGCACCCACGTCGGCCCCGCTGGCGGCTGACGCGCCCACCGCCATACTAGCGCCTGCTCCGGCCCCTACCGACAGCCCTGCCGCGACGGCAAAACCAGCCGAACCCAGCGCCACAAGCCAGCCCGAGCCAACCGCTGCGCCCACCACAACCGCCGTCTCGCCGAGCGCCGAGCGAGCCTACATCGAGTATACAGTCCAAAAAGGCGATCTGCTGAACAATATCGCCAAAAAATACAATGTGACGACCAAAGACATTCTGGCGATCAACGAGATCCGTAACGCCGATAGCCTGACGGTCGGGCAGGTCCTGCGCATCCCGAAGGTATAGGCTGATCACACGGGCGAAAAACGTGCTACCATGAGGCTGGCATACTGTTCCTGATACATAGATGTGGGTGATTGAGATTAGAGATTGGAGATCGGAGTTTCTCTAATCTCCAATCTGTTGTCAAAAGGAGCCAGCTATGGACCGCGCCCAACTGGTCGAGGAGCTCAAGCGCGTTGTCGGCGCGCGCGCGCTGGTCGAGGATCCGGCCGCGCTGCTGACGTATGAGGCCGACGGCTGCGTGATGGACTTGCACGCTCCCAGTCTGGTCACGCTGCCGGAGACGACCGAGCAGGTCGCCGAGGTGGTGCGGCTGGCGCGCCGGGCCGGCATGCCGATCGTGCCGCGCGGCGCGGGCACCGGCCTAGCCGGCGGCGCGACACCGATGAGCGGCGGGATCGTGATCAGCACCACCCGGATGGACAAGGTGCTGGAAGTCGACGCCCGCAACCGGCGCGCGCGCGTCCAACCTGGTGTGATCAATTGGGAACTGACCCAGTATCTGACGCCGTATGGCTACCAGTTCGTGCCCGACCCCTCTTCACAAAAGGCCTGTACCGTCGGCGGCAATATCGCCAACAACAGCGGCGGCCCACACTGCCTGAAGTATGGCACCACCACCGATCATGTGCTGGCGCTGCGCGTCGTCCTGCCCGATGGCAGCGTGATCTGGACCGGGGATGGCCGCGCCGACCGAATCGGCTATGATCTCCAGGGCGTGCTGACGGGTAGCGAGGGCATGTGCGGCGTGATCACCGAGGCATGGGTGCGGCTCACGCGCCTGCCCGAGTCGCTGCGAGTGGTGCTGGCGCTGTTCCCCGACATCCCCTCCGCCTCGCAGACGGTCTCGACGGTGGTGGCGCGCGGCTTCCTGCCGGCGGCGATGGAGATGATGGACCAGCTGGCGATCAAGGCCGTCAACGGCATGTACAAGCTCGGCCTGCCGGAGAGCGCTGGCTCCGCGCTGCTGATCGAGGTGGACGGCGTGGACGATGGGCTGGATGACCTGCTGGCCGAGATCACCGGCATCTGCGAGGACTACGGCGCGATGGAGGTTCGCCCGGCCAAAACCGCCGCCGAGCAGGCCCAAGTCTGGGCCGCGCGGAAGAATGCGTTCGGCGCGATGGGCCGCCTGGCGCGCAGCTACTACCTGGTCGACACGGTCGTCCCCCGCACGCGGCTGCCGGCCACCCTGGCGCGCGTCGGCGAGATCGCGCACGATTTCCGCCTGCCGATCGCGAATGTGTTTCACGCCGGCGATGGCAATTTGCACCCACTGGTGCTGTTCGACCGGCGCGATAAGGACCAGCTCGCGCGCGCGCTGCTGGCCGCAACTGAGGTGCTGCGCGAGTCGATCGCTCAGGGCGGTGTGATCAGCGGCGAGCATGGCATCGGCGTCGAGAAGCGCGATTATATGACACTGTTGTTCTCGACCGACGACCTGGCGGCGATGGCCGGTATCAAGCAGTGCTTCGACCCGACCGAATTGTTCAACCCCGGCAAAGTCTTTCCATCCGGGCGCGGCTGCGGCGAACTGGCGGCGCTCCGGCGCGGTGGGCTGACGGTTGCCGATCTAGGTGGCGCGCGGGATCAGAGCGAAGTGCCAAGCCCGGCGTGGCTCTGAGGAACGCTACGTGCGCTGCCACCCATGTTGATTGAAAGAGCTTGGAGTCCTATGACCGAGCACGCTTCCCCCGCGCTGCCCAACGCGCTAGCCGCGATCGTCTCCGAGCAATATGTCAGCGCCGACCCGGCCGCATGTGCCGAGTATGCCATTCAGGGCGTCGTGCCGGGTTGCGTGGTCGCGCCAGGCAGCCTCGAGGAGCTTTCGGCGGTGATGCAGGTGGCCTATGAGCGGCGCGCCGCTGTCACGCCCTGGGGCGGCGGCACGCAGCAGAACATCGGCGCGCCACCCGCGCGGCTCGACTTGGTAGTGCGCACCGAGCGGCTCAACCGCGTGCTGATCCACGAGCCGGATGACCTGACGATCTCGGTCGAGGCCGGCATCACGCTCGGCGCGCTCCGCGCGCTGGCAGCGCGGCACGGCCAGATGCTACCGCTCGACCCGCCGCTGCCGGGCCGCGCGACGATCGGCGGGCTGCTGGCGACGGCCTCCGAGGGCCCGCGCCGGCTTGGCTACGGCACGCTGCGTGAGCTGACAATCGGCATCGGGGTGGTCGAGGCCAGCGGACGAATCTCGCGCGGCGGCGGAATGGTGGTCAAGAATGTTAGTGGCTTCGACATGATGAAGCTCTACATCGGCAGCCTGGGCACGCTGGCGATCATCGCCAGCGCAAACTTCAAGCTGCTGCCGATCCCGCGTGCCGCCGCCACGCTGCTCTGCACCTTCGACGAGCCATCTGCGGCCTTCGCCGCGATCGAGGCGCTCCACCTTACCCAGCTCACACCAACCGCCGCCGAATACCTCAACGTCACGGCGCTCGCACGAGCCTTAGCCACAGAGAACACAGAGCGCACAGAGAAGGGACGAGAAAGAGCCGCCGCATCTTCCTCTGTGGCATCTTATCCGTCCGCGCTGGCGCTGCGAGCGGAAGGCCTGCCACAGGCGGTCGAGCGCCATTTCACCGAGATGTCGACGCTGGCAGCGCGCAACGGCGCGGCTGAAAGGCGGCGGCTCGATGGCGCGGAAGACATGACGCTATGGGAGCGCATCGCCGACTTACCCCAGACGGCCGAGCTTGCCGCGGATGAAGCCCTGCTCAAGCTGACGGCCCTGCCAATCGAGGTCGAGCGGACGGTCGCGCAGATCGAGCTGCTGGCCGCGCGCGCCAGCGCCGCGGTAACTATCGACGCCCGCGCACTGAACGGCGTGATCTATGCGCGCCTGCGACCGATCGACGCCGAGGCGCTGAGTGCGCTGCTGGCCGAGCTACCGGGCACGCAATGGGTTGCGACGACGCTGCCCGGCGTCCCGCGCTGGGGTGCGCCACCGCCGGGGCTTGATCTAATGCGGCGAATCAAGGATGAGTTCGACCCACAGGGGATGTTGAACCAGGGGCGGTATGTGGAGGGTATTTGAGTTGCAGCGAGGCAAGCTGCCAGCGGTCGACGTTCGCGCTCATTCCACAATCGGCAGCGTGAAGCTGAAAGTGCTGCCCTGGCCCTCGACGCTCTCGAACCAGAGTTGCCCGCCGTGAAGCGCAATCAGCATCCTGGCGATCGCCAAATTGAGCCCGCCGTAACGACCTTCTTTGAGCGGGCTTTCGCCGCGGAAGAACGGCGTGAAGATCTTCGGCTGATCGACCTCGCGAATACCAACCCCCTGATCGCACACATCGAAATGCACCAGGCCATCGCGCGCCTGCACGCACACAGTCACCTTGCCATCGGCCAGACTGTACTTGCAGGCATTCTCGAACAACGCCACCAGCACCTGGCGCAGGCGGCGGCGATCACCGCTGACTGCTGGTAAATGTTCCGCCATCTCCAGCGCCATGCCGATCGCGCGCGCCTGGTAGCGCGCGGCAAACTCGTGCGCCACCTCGTGGACCAGCCCTTCGATATGCACAGGCTCCTGGCTTAGCTGAATCAGGTTGGCCTTGAGCACATAGACGTCGAAAATATTGCTGAGCAGGTCGCCTTGGCGCGCCGCGTTCTCCTTGATCATCCCAAGGAACTCGCGCTGCTCATCCGTGATCGGGCCGAACCAACCGCGCAGCAGCCCCTCGGTCGTCCCACCGATCGCCTGCAGCGGCACGCGCACATCGTGCAGCGCGCGCGAGACGAAATCGTACTGGGCGCGCTTCCTGGAGAGCTCAGCCGTCTGATCGCGCAGCAGGATCAGCGCGCCGACGACGCTGTCCTGGCTATTCTCCTCGTTCAGCGGCGCGCTGGAGTAGCTCAGCGTGCGCTCACCAAGCGCGATCAGACCAGATCGCGTGGCACCTGCAGCAGCCAGCGCCTCGCCCCCCGGCAGATCGGTCAGCCGCAGGCCGACCAGCGCATCGGCCGAAACGCCCAGCAGCACGGCGGCGGCCGGGTTGGCCTGGCGCACCATGCCATCCATGTCGGCGATCAGCGCACCATCGGGCAGCGAGCGCAGGATCATCGCGCTGCTGACGAATGGACGATCGTTCTCGACCTGCGTCGCCGAGGAAGGAGCTGGCATACTGGATTCTCTATGAATGATGATTACACCTCATTAGAAAGCGGTAACGTGAAACTAAAGGTACTACCCTGGCCAACTGCGCTTTCGAACCACATTTGACCGCCTTGAAGTTCGACAAGTCGCTTTGCGATCGTAAGGCCCAGACCTACGCCACTATAGTGATCTATTTTGTCGCGCAGTGGATTGTTATAGTCGTTTACAAATCGAGTGAAAACCCGCGGACGAGCGCTCTCGCTAATTCCTATCCCACTATCTTGTATATCGCAGCACAGTTGATCAGCAGCGATTCGCACATTGACACTGATGTTCCCACCCGAGGGAGTGTATCGAAAAGCATTATCCAGCAGATGCGTTAGGATTTCATACAGCTTATACTGATCGATCCGAACGCTAAAAAGATCCGGTGAAACCTTCACGTCACAGATGATATCTGTATCAGCAAACAACTTTTTCTTTGAAACGATAATATCATTTACAATCTCAGAGACATTCGTCTCTTCAATAGAAAGACGCACTCTACCCAAATCAAACTGAATGACAGATATTACATTGTTAACTACATTAAATAATCTTTTACTTACATTATTAACAATTTGTATCAATTCGCGCTGTTTTCCCGGCATCTCACCCACTACATTACGAAGCAGGAGATCCGTGCATCCCATTATAGAAGTCAGCGGGGCACGAAATTCATACCCGACTATTGTCCTTAACTCTTCCAAGCTCATTGTTTCAAGAGACGCGGGTTTTATTGTGATCAGGAATCCGATCCTCGCTTTCTTAGGTCGCTCAGAACAAATAGGTATGATTTTGCAGCGCAGGTCTTCATATGCTATCTTGATAAACTGCTCGGGTACCTGCTGGCCGCTTTCATCAGGCAGAACAATGCCACCCGGTACATTGTCGATCGATTGCAATACATATGCATCAGCGTCGATTTGAAGCAACCGAGCGGCTGCTGGATTGATGAACCGCAGCATTCCAGCGCGGTCGCAAATCACCACGCCGTCAGGCAGCGCTTGCAGCACCACTGTACTACGCAGCAGTTCGTCTTGGGATTTTTCGGGCACGGAATCGTGGTTCGACATAGCCGCCTCCAGTCAGATAGTGTGCAATCGTCGAGACGACTAGAATATAGCAGAAAACTGGCACGCCAGAATGAATAAGTGATAACAAATTTATGCTTGCGGCTGGCGCAGATCCTTGATATTGAGCTGAAGGCTGCGGCTGCCGTTCCACTCATTCGCCTCCAGGGTGTAGGCGATGTCGATCGAGCGCGGACTGGCGAAGTACGGGGCGAGCTGGCCGAGTCGGAAGGCGATCGCGTCATAGCTGGGGCCGCCGTGGCCGTCGTCGAGCCGCAGCTTGAGGTGCTGGCCCTCGGCGCCTTTGGCCCACGCGCCGCTCACGCGCACGCGGCGGCTCATCAGCACCGGCTGGGGGTTGGCCTGGCCGAACGGCTCGAGCGCCGCGAGCTGCTCGTGCAGCTCCCAACTCAGCGCGCCGAGCGGCGCCTCAACGTGAATGTCGAGCGTTGGATCGGGCTGGTCGGGTAGGCGCGCCTCGGCATAGCTGAGCAGGCGTTGCTCCAGCTCGGGCAGGCGCTCGTTGGCGATCGTAAAGCCGG
>DATFXE010000054.1:0-6225 GCA_035258585.1 Roseiflexaceae bacterium
GGCCCCGTGCTCAATAGCCAGACCAGCTTCCCGGTCTTTAAGGAGGACCCGGTGCATCAGGGCTTGCTCGATCTAGCGCTCAACGGTACGCCGCCGGCCTTCCCCGACACCAACAACGCCGCGTTCGCCGAGTACCAGACCAACTTCTTGACGCCCAAGATGATCCAGCGTATTGTGGTGGACAACAAGAGCATCGACGACGCGATCAAGGAGACTCAGGCGGCCTGCCAGGCGATCTACGATAAGCATAAGTAACAGGACTTACGCGGTGCCCCAGATGTGGTCGTTCGCAGCGGTACTTTATCTCCTTTTGTTTTTCGCTTTTTTCGCTCTGCGAGCGAAAAAAGCGAAAAACAGATAAACAAGAAGTACCATGCTGCCGCAGGCTAAAAGGCGTCTGCGTGGGGTACCGTGTAAGTCCTGCAAGTAACACGTAGTGCACAATGCGTAGTAAGGATGCATACTACGCACTACGCACTACGAGGCTGCTAGTTTATGGCTCAACCACAGCTCGCCCCGCGCGCGCAGGCGCGAACCAGTATTGGCTCGATGCGGCGACGCACCAGCATGCTCGGCTATCTGCTGGTCGCGCCCGTGGTGATCTGCCTGCTGGTGCTGGTGGTCTACCCGTTTTTCTTTGCGATCTGGATCAGCTTTACCGATCGGGTGATCGGCCGCCCCGGCCAGTTTGTCGGCCTGGCCAACTTCGCCTATTTGTTGGGCCAGCCTAGCTTCCAGGCCACCGTGCGCAACACGATCGTGCTGGTGGTGGCGGTGCAGCTGCTGAAGCTGGTGGCCAGCATGGGCATTGCGCTGCTGCTGAACCAGCCGATCTGGGCCCGGCAGTTCTGGCGCTCGCTGATTCTGCTGCCCTGGGCCATGCCGGCGTTCGTGGCCTATATCACTTGGAAGCTGCTGTACGCCCCCCAGGGTGGCGCCTTTAACATGATTCTGATCGGCCTAGGGCTGGTGGGCGCGCACGTCGACTTCCTCGGCACCAAGGAACTGGCCATGCCCAGCGTGATCGTCGCCACGTTCTGGCGCGGCTTTCCGTTCTGGGTGATCTCGTTTCTGGCCGCGCTGCAAAACGTGCCTCAGGAGCTGTATGAGACGGCTGCGCTGGATGGCGCCGGCGCATGGCAGCGCTTCCGCCATATCACCCTGCCGAGCATTCGCCATGTGGTGCTTGTGGTGGTGCTGCTTTCCACGATCTGGACCACCAATGGCTTCGAGAATATCTGGCTGCTGACGCAGGGCGGCCCATCCGACGCGACCATGACCTTCCCGGTGCTAGCCTACTTCGGGCTGCAGAGCCTGCAGATCGGCGAGGCCTCGGCCGTCTCGGTGGCGATGCTGCCGATCTTTACCATCCTGGCGCTTGTGGTCGCAAAGCTGCTGCAAGAGGATTGAGCAGGTGCCAGCCGCCGCTGGCGATCAATACTCCATGATTCGCAGCGGCACTCTACTACTTTGTGTTAGGACTTACGCAGTTGGCGTTTTAGCGGGGGTGCGGGGGCCGCTGGCCCCGAGAACCTTCTTTTTCCACCCACCTGTGGCGGCAATGCCGCCACAGGTGGGTGGAAAAGAAAGGGGAGATTTGGAGGGCTTTGCCCTCCAAATCTCCCAACCGCGTAACTCCTATGTGTATCGGATATTTGGTTTCGCCGCGCGGCGAAACCAAATATCAGATACATAGATATCGATACGTACCTTGCTGCCGCAGGCCAACAACAGATCATTGAGCAACAAGGCGCTTGGAAGAGCAGCTCGCCTCAAAGAATCAATGCCGAAGGTAATGCAATGATTGGTCGCATCAGCACCTCGCAGAAGATTCTGTACTACACCATGCTAGCGCTACTGGCGCTGGTGATCCTGTTCCCGATCTACTACATGCTGATCATCTCGCTGAAGCTGCCCAGGGATATCTACCGCAAGCCCTCGCTGCTGCCGATCGGCGCAACGCTGCAAAATTATACCGAGCTGCTGACCAAGCAGGGCTTTCTGTCCAATATCGGCAACAGCCTGCTGGTGGCCGGCCTGGCCACGGCGGTGGCGGTGGCGATCAGCTGCCTGGCGGCCTACAGCCTGGTGCGGCTGAAGTATCGCTACCGCGACTGGATCGGCCGCTTGATCCTATTCAGCTATCTGACGCCGGCCTCGCTGCTGTTCATCCCGCTGTCGATCATTATCGCCCAGCTCAAGCTCGGCAACTCGCTCCAGGGGCTGATCTTCGTCTACCTGGCCTTCTCGACGCCACTGAGCACCTGGCTGCTGATGGGCTTCTTCCGCAGCATCCCGATCGACCTGGAGGAGCAGGCGATGGTCGACGGCGCCAACCGCCTGCAGGCGCTGACCCGGATCGTGCTGCCGCTGTCGGTGCCCGGCCTGATCGCCGTCAGCGTGTTCACCTTCACCGGCGCCTGGAACGAACTGCTGTTGGCACTGATTTTCATTACCTCGCCCGAGAAGCGCACTGTGCCGGTAGCCATCCAGTACCTGATCACTGGCGACGTGTTTCGCTGGGGCCTGATCATGGCTGCCTCGGTGGTCGCCGCCGTGCCCGTGATGGTGCTGTACTATCTGGCCCAGCGCTTCGTGGTGCAGGGGCTGTCGGCGGGAGCCGTGAAGGGGTGACAAGATGACAAGATGGCAATTTTGCTGCGAATGTCATCGTGTCACCCGGTCATCTTGTCATCTTGCCAGGGCTAAGAAAGCAACATATGAAAGAACGAGCAATGACCAACACGATGCGCGTGGCGATCGGCCAATTCAATGAGCTAAGCCACGAAAAGCTGACGTTCGCCCAGCAGATCGGCGCCAGCGGGGTGCTGCTGAATACGCCGCTGCTGCCGGGCGACCAGAGCTGGGAGGTTCACGATCTGGTCTGGCTGCGGCGTCGCTGCGACGAGTACGGCCTGCGGTTGGAGGCGCTGGAGAATGTGCCGACGCGCTTTTACGACCGCGCTATGCTCGGGCTGGATGGCCGCGACGAGCAGATCGCCAATTACCAGGCGACCATCCGCAACATGGGCGAGGCCGGCATCGCCATCCTGGGCTACCACTGGATGCCCAACGGCGTCTGGCGCACGCCGAGCGTGAAGGGCCGCGGCGGTGCGATCGCCACCGCCTTCGATATGAGCCTGATCGACAGCGCCCCGCTGGTCTGGGGCACGCGCAAGCACCCGCTGCTGGGCGACCGCGAGCTTTCGGCCGAGCAGATGTGGGATAACTATCAGTACTTCATGGAGCGCGTGCTGCCCATCGCCGAAGCATCCGGTGTGACCCTGGCGCTGCACCCGGACGACCCGCCGGTGCCCATGCTGGGCGGGATCGCGCGGCTGTTCCATGGCTTCGAGGGCTTCCGCCGCGCGGTCGAGACCTTCGACAGCCCGCGCCACGGGTTGGATTTCTGCATGGGCTGCTGGTCCGAGATGGGTCCGGGAGCGATCGACGCTATCCGCTACTTCGGAGAACGCGGCAAGATCGTATACGTCCACTTCCGCGATGTGCAGGGACACGTGCCGGTGTTCCAGGAATGTTTCCTGGGCGAGGGCAACGTGGATGTGGTCGCGGCCATGCGTGCGCTCAAAGAAGTCGGTTTCGGCGGCTTCATCATCGACGACCATGTTCCGCAGCTGATCGACGACACTGGCTGGGGCCACCGCGGGCGCGCCCACGCCACCGGCTACATCATGGGCCTGGTCGAGGCGGTCGGGAAGCTTGGATAATGCAATCTGCAATCGCAATAGGAGCAGCCCATGAGCGAAACGTTCGACGTCCGACAGGTCACGTCCGCGCCGTCGGCCAGTTCATCGCGTCAGGGGTTTGGTGTCTCACTGATCGTCATCCACGACGATCCGAGGCCCATCGCCGATGTGCTGAGCGCTGCACAAGAAACCGCTGCAGTGCCGCACTACTTTATCGACACCACAGGGCAGATCGCGCAGCTGGTGCCCGAGGATCGCGCGGCGCGCCACGTCGGCAAGTCGCTCTGGAATAAGCGCGTTCGCAACATCGACCGGATCAGCATCGGGATCGCGCTAGAGGCCCAAGCTCAGGCCGGCTACTCGGCCCGGCAGCTGGCCGCGCTGCACTGGCTGCTCGACGAGGTCGAGCGGCGCCACAAGCTGGACGACAGCGCGATCGTCTACTTCGACCCGCGCGCGCTGAACGGGCGCGGGCTGCTGACGCACTACCTGCCGCCGCCGACGCCGCCAAAGCGGCAGCCGGCCGTGCTGGGAATCGAAGACGATAGCCTGGCGGCGCAGCGCCTCTGGGTCTTCCTGCAGAACTACGGCTACAGCCAGCGCGGCGGCGGCTTCAAATACACGCTGAACCAGCTCGGCCAGGCCTTCTCGGTCTATGCGACAAAATTCGACCTGGGCGCGCCCGTCGCCCCCAATGAGCCGACGCCGGTGGTGGTGGACGGCGTGGCCTACAACTACCAGGCCTTTGCGCGCGACACAATCTTCAACGCCGGCCGCGACTACAGCGCGGTCCAGAGCCTCAATAGCCTGCTGGTCGAAAACGCGATCCCCGCAGGCGGCCTGGCGCGCGCGCTGCTGGAGGCCAGCTACAAGAGCGCCCTGGCCGCCAGTTCCGCCCGCGCATCGCTGAAAGGCAACACCGCGTTTCACGACGACTGGCGCTTCCACTATGTCGCGATGCGCGAGCGCTTCGGCCCGGCGCTGAGCGGGAACTACGTCACCGACGACGGCCAGTGGGCTGTGCAGGTCTATCCCGGCGACACGCTCTACACGCCCATGAGCGACCAGGCCGGTTGTTTGCTGCTGAGCCAGACCGACCCCGGCGCACCGGAGTACACGCTGATCTGGCAGGAAACATACAAGATATCCGGGGCGACCTTCGACCCCAACTCGCCGTTTCACCAGCAGGCGATCCAGCTCGACATCGGCACGCCGCTCACCGGTGTGGTGACATTGAACTTCGAGGGCAGCAACTACCAGGTGCACGTCTACGGCCACGACACGCTTTACGCCGGACCGGATGGCGCGATCAAGCGTATGAGCGGGCTGCCCAAGCCAGCCGATATCCAGGCCTGGCAGCCGGCCGTGCCCTCCAAGCCGGTGCCGGTGCCACCCCCTCCCGCGGCCACTCCGCCATCCACGCCGATCGTGGTGGTCGGCGGCACACCGGTGCGCGACGTCAATTGGCCGGCGCGGCCGAACTTCAACCCGTTGCCAAACAATGCGGCGCGGCAGCAAGTCTTCGGCACGTTCGACTTCCAGCGCACCAACGGCGACAACATCCGCATCCTCGGCAACTGGGTGCAGGATAACATCGTTACGGTGGCGATTCCACAGCTCGCGAATGTCAATGGCGCGGCCGGCGGCAATATCCAGTTCCACAAGCTGGCGGCCGAACAGCTGCGCGCCATGTGGGCGGCGTGGGATGCGGCCGGGCTGCTGCGCTTTGTGCTGAGCTGGTCGGGCAGCTTCGTGCCGCGCTTCATGCGCAGCGGCAAGCAGCTCAGCACCCACGCCTTCGGCTGTGCCTTCGACATCAACGTGCCCTGGAACGGCTACTACAAGGTGCCGGCGCTGGTGGGCGACCAGGGCTCGGTGCGCGAGCTGGTGCCGATCGCCAACCAGCACGGCTTCTACTGGGGCGGGCACTTCCAGTACGGCCACGGCCTGAGCGACGGCATGCACTTCGAGTGGGCGCGGCCGGCCTAGCGCCGCATGAGGTTGGGGTGTCAGTACTCCTACGCTCTTCCCTTAGGCGCAGCTCAGCCATTGTGCCCATAACTCCCGATCGGGTGTGAAGTATGATCTCCGCAGTGTCGAGATACTGTCTGGAGAGCTATTTCCACGTCAGGGAGAAGCACATGAAATGGCTGATTTGCCCGGTATCGCCTTTGCGGGTGAGCGAAACGACCGCGCGTGTGACAGGATTTCTTATGGCCGCCATGCTGGCGCTCTACGTCCTCACCGGGGGCGTCTACCTTGTGCTGGCGCTGGTGGTCGACTATGGCATACGCGCCTTTACGAGCCTGAAGTTTAGCCCGTTTAGCTGGCTGGCGGCGCGATTCGTTCCGTTCCTCACCAAATCCGATGTCAGGATCGATAAGGCGCCGAAAATATTCGCGGCCCGAGTTGGGTTCCTGTTTGCGCTCGCAACCGTCGTTCTGTTCTATCTGCACGGGGCTAGCAGCATAGTGGTGGCGCTGGTGCTCATGGGCTTCGCGCTGTTGGAGTCGCTGCT
>DATFXE010000055.1:0-3307 GCA_035258585.1 Roseiflexaceae bacterium
TAGCGTTGAAGTTGCCGCCGTTAACGATCAGCGTGCCGCTGTTGAAGATCGCGCCGCCGTGCAGCACTGCCTGGTTGGCGCTGATGTCGTGGCTATTGGGGGCGCCACCGTTGATTGTCAGCGAGCCGCTGTTGAAGATCGCCCCACCGCTGCCAGCGGTGGATTTGTTGCCAATCAGCATGCTGCTGTTGATCGTCAGCGTGCCGGTGTTGAGGATGCCGCCGCCGTCGGCGTTGCTGATATTGCCGCTCAGCTTCACGCTGCTCAGCTTGAGATCGCCGCTGTTGGCGATGCCGCGGCGAGCGGCGGCCTGGCTGTTGCCGATCGTCAGCGCCGAGATTGTGACACTCGTGCCGCTATTGATCGTGATCACCGCTGTGCCGGCGCCGCCGTCGAGGGTGGTCGTATCCGCGCCGGCCCCGGCGATGCTCAGGCTTTTGGCCAGGGTGATATTTTCGGGGTACACGCCGGCGTCCAGCTTGATCGTCTCGCCCGAGACCGCGCGCACCAGCGCTTCGCCGATCGTCTTGCAGGGCGTCGCGCTGGGCGCCGCTTGGCTGCCGCAAATGTTCCCATCGCCGCCGGAGGCCGAGCTGACGTACCAGGTGACCAGGCCGGCTTCGTAGGCGCCGATATCGCAGGCGGCTGGTCGGGCCGCGCCGCGCTGGTCGCCGGGCGCGCAGGCGTTGCCGTGGTCGATCGCCGGGCTGCCGGGCTGTGGCAGCATCGTTGGCGTCCGGCCGCCGTTGTTCTGCAGCGGGCCAAGCCCGGCATCCTGCCCGGTGATGTTGCCGGTGCTCAGGCCAGAGATCGTGCAGCCGGCCGTGCTTTTGATCAGGTTGTAGCCCTGGGATGTCATCTTGCCGTAGCAGTCGGGCGCGCTGCCGCCGGTCGAATTGCCGGAAAGAATCGTATTGTGCAAATTGACGGTGCTGGTGTCCTGATTGTTATAGATGCCGCCACCGTTCTTCGAGCCGATGTTGCCGGCGACGGTGACGTTGTTCAGCGTCACGCTCCCGCCATTGGTATAGATCGCACCGCCCTGGCTGTTGCTATTGGCCCGGTTGCCGGTGATGGTGGTATTGGTGAGGATGACGGTTCCGCTATTATTGTAGATACCACCACCGTCGCCATTGGCGGTGTTGCCGCTGATCGTGCTGCCGCTCAGCGTCAGCGTGCCGCCGCTCCAGATCCCGCCGCCGCTGCTCCCTGAGACGTTGGCGCTGATAACGCTATCGTTCAGCGTGAGCGTGCCGTCGTTCTTGATGGCGCCGCCCTTGGGGCTATTACCATTCTGAATCGTGATGCTTGAAATGATCGACGTGCCAGCCGAGGTGAGCACCAGCACCGAGCTGTTCGCGCCAGTCCCATCGATGAATGTCACATTGGCGCCCGCGCCGGTCAAGTTGACCTCTTTGCTCAGCGAGAGGATTTCCTTATATGTCCCAGCAGCGATATTGATCGTATCACCCGCAGATGCCTTGCCGATTGTGCCGGCGATCGTCAGGCACGGCGTGGCCGGCGAGAGGCAGTTGTTCGCGTTATTGCCGCCGGGAGCGACATACAGCGTGGATGCCGCGCGCACGACCGTGAGGGGCGCGGCCGGCAGCAGTGCCAGGCCGAGCAGCAGCGCCAGGAGGCCGAGCCTGGCCAGCGGACCGATGCGCGATTTCATACCATTCCTCGTGTTTCCGATTAGATAAGCTGCTTGAGCACGTGACACTGTTGCGTCACAGATCGCGGGTCGGGCTATATTACTTAGGACTTACGTAGTCGGCGTTTTAGCGGGGGCGCGGGGGCCACAGGCCCCCGAGAACCTTCTTTTGCCACCCACTTGTGGCGGCAAAGCCGCCACAAGTGGGTGGCAAAGAAAGGGGTTCTTTGGAGGGCTTTGCCCTCCAAACCTCCCAACCGCGTAACTCCTATTACTGTCTGCGCCATCTGACGAACGGTACAGCTGAAACGCGGTTTGAAGCCCTGTCTCAGAGCGTCAGTGACTCTTTCGCCAGCGCGATCGCCTGCTCGATTGCCATCGTGCGCCCTTCGGCCCAGGCCGCCGCCCAAGCTGCTTCGCTGATCTGACTGCGGCCGGAGGAGATCGCGCGCTCATAAGTGGAGCGCTCGGATGGCGCCAGCAGCGTGCCAAGCGCTTCGCGCAGGGCTTCGACCGCACCGCCCAAGCAGGCGGCGCGCTCGGGATAGCCCATCGCCCCCGCCACGGTTGCGAGGCTTTCGAGACAGTCGGCAATCTCATCGCGGCTATTCAGCTCGCGACGCAGTTCCAGGCTTTCGATATACAGTCTGCGAGAGCGCGCATAGTCGCGCTGAGCCAGGGCCAGCTCACCTAGATCGCTCAGCAAGGTGGCGATCTGGTAGACATCGCCATTGTCCTTGAACAGGGCTAACGCTTCCTCGAGATAGTGCTTTGCCAGCGGGTAGTCTTCCTGGTGCAGCGCCGTCAAGCCGAGGTTATGGAGTGCCTGAGCGATGCCGAAGCGATGTTTCAGTGCTTGGAAGATACCCAGGCTCTCGGAATAATAGGTGTGCGCCTGGGCGAAATCCTCCTGGTTCATTGAAATATCGCCCAGGTTGATCAGAGCGCGAGCGATACTGAATTGGTCGCCGATCTGCCTGGCTGCCTCTAGGCTCTGCGTATAACAGGCCAGCGCGTCCTCGTAATCGATCTGCACCGCTGCCAGTATGCCGGCCAGATTGAGCGCCTTTGCCTGAACCATGAGGTCGGTCTGCTGTGCGCTCTGATCGGCTTCAGACTGTTGCGCCAGGGCGCTCTTGAGCGCCGACTTCAGCCAGTTACGGCCTTCCGTCAGATACCCGCGCGCATACCAGAACCGCCCGAGCGCTCCGCTGATACGCATGGCCAGCTCTGGCCCGCCGGCTTGAATGGCCCAGCCGAGCGCGGCGCGGAAGTTGTCGTGCTCGTCCTCCAGGCGGTCCAGCCATTCGGCCTGCTGCGGCCCGGCCAGCTCAGGCTCGGCACGTTCGGCGAAATCCAGGTAGTAGGCGACGTGCTGGCGGCGCAGCGGCTGGGTCTCGCCGCTGGTGGCCAGGCGCAGCTGGGCGTACTCGCGAATCGTCTCCAGCATCACGAAGCGCGTCTCGTCCTGCGACTCGATCTGGCGGACCAAGCTCTTATCGACCAGCGAGCCGATCGTGTCCAGCACATCGACATCGATGGGCGGCAGGCTGGGTGCGAGCCGCGCGCCGCCGACGGCCACCTGCTCGCCGTCGGCGATCTGGGCGCAGATCTGCTCGGCCGCCTCCAGGGTGCAGCCGCCCGCGAAGACGG
>DATFXE010000056.1:0-2877 GCA_035258585.1 Roseiflexaceae bacterium
GAGGCGTCGCTCGAGGTCGAACATAATCATCGCGTCGTTGGAAGATTGGATCGCCGCGCTCAGGCGATCGCGCTCGATTTCGGCCTCTAGACGCAGCTCGATCTGGTCGGTGACATCTTGTGTCATAGCCAACAGGCTATCGATGGTCCCATCCTCGCCAGTAATCGGTATCAGTGACGATGTGAATACCCGCCGTTGACCACGCACCGCCAGGCTATACTCGATCTCCATGCGCTCGCCGGCGAAGGCGCGCTCGATCAGCTCGGCGATATAGTCGCGGTTCTTGCCCGGAAATAGATCCAGAAACGAGCGCGCAGATGAGGCGGCGCCATCCCGAATCCCGAGCATGTATTCGGTGGCCGGGTTAGCGATGCGCAGCTGCCCGGATCGAGCGATCTGTGAGACGCCAAGCGGAAGACGATCGACCAATGTACGATAGACATCTGTTTGTAGCGAACCGATGCGGGCGCGCTCGATCGCGCTGTGAATGGCGTGCAGCACAGTATGGCCTGCAAGGCGACGCCGGCTGAGATACGCCTGCGCTCCGGCCCGGAGCGCGCACAAGCCGGGCGTATCCTCGTCGTCGCTCATGAGCGCGACGATCGGCGTGCTGGCTGCGTGGGAGCGCAGCGCCGCGATCGGTAAGCTGATCTGGGCATCGCCGGCGCTCAAGCTGATTACTATCGCGTCGAAGCTGGCTTCCTCCAGACGGAGGATCGCTGCATCTCTGCTGGCGCTATGCTCGATTTGATAGGTGCCGGCACTGGCCTCGGCGATAATCGTCCGCAACGTCGCGCTATCGGAAGGATTACTGCCTACCAGGAGGATCGATAATCGGTCAGGTATCATACGCTCTTGTGCCGCGCCCAGGCATGCCCCAATGATCGGACGCGAGCCCACTCACCCCCATCCATTGCGATCCTAGCATGTCCATCGCGGCGGGAGAAGAGAGTGACGATAGCGATACGAGAGCAAAATCGATTCATCGTCTGATGCTATAATGGCGCCCGAAAGTCTTCAGCAGGAGTGACGTGATGCATCTATGTCGTTTCTCTGATTCGCGGGGTACGCCGCGGCTGGGGCTGGTGCGCGATGGCGCAGTGTACGATCTGAGCGATCGCTGGCCGACGTTGTCGGCGTTCCTGGGCTGGTCGGCGGGCCGCGATGATCTCGCGGCGGAGCTGACGAGCGGGCTGGCGGCTTCCACGCCGCTGGCGCAGCTCGATCAGCTGAGCGCTGCCGGGCAGGGTGGGCTGGCGCTGCTGAAGCCGACCGATCACCAGGAGGTCTGGGCGGCCGGCGTGACCTACGAGCGCAGCCGGATCGCGCGCGAGGAAGAGTCGGCCGGCAGCGGCATCTACGATCGCGTTTACAGCGCGGCGCGACCGGAGCTGTTCTTCAAGGCCACGCCGAGCCGCACGGTTGGCCCAGGCGAGCCGGTGGCGATCCGTGTGGACGCGAGCTGGAATGTGCCAGAGCCCGAGCTGGCCCTGGTGATCAATCAGCAGCTGGAGCTGGTCGGCTTTACGGTTGGCAACGATATGAGCTCGCGCGACATCGAGGGCGAGAACCCGCTGTATCTGCCGCAGGCCAAGCTGTACGCGCGCTGCTGCGCGCTCGGGCCGCTGATCGCGCTGCGCGGCAGCATCGCCGACCCGACCAATTTGCCGATCAAGCTGGAGATTGTGCGCGCCGGCGCGATCGCCTTCACGGCCGAGACCAGCACGCGCCGGATCGTGCGCTCCTACGCCGAGCTGATCGGCTACCTCGGGCGCGACAATCTGTTCCCCGACGGCGTAGTGCTGCTGACCGGCACCGGAATCGTGCCGCCCGATGATTTCACATTGCTCCCAGGCGACGAGGTGGCGATCTCGATCGAGGGGATCGGCACGCTGCGGAATCCGGTCGCGCAGGGCGCATAAGAACGAAGAACCGAAACCGGGTGCCCTCTGGGCGAATCGAGAACCGGCGAGAGCGCGGGTTCTTGGTTTGCCCAGGGGCACTCGGTTCTTGCTTTTACAGGACTTACGCGGTACCCCAGATATAGTCGTGCACAGCGGTGCTGTGACTCAAATCAAAAAGCTGCCATCTCGGCGGGGTTATGGTTTCAATGACCCCACATTCATCCTGGTTGAGGGGATTGTCCAGCGCGATGGTACAGCTGTCAACGTCCTTGTACCTGGCTCAATCCCCTCATCACCACCGCCTTCCCTACCGTTGCCACAGACCCAGTTCCTGCATCATTGCGCTGAATGCCTCACGCTCGCTAGCGGTGAGTATCATCCGCCGGCTTTTGCCCAACACTGCGGCCACCTTCGATTTGGTCGGAAACTGGCCCCGCTCATGTATGCTGGCAACCGCCTGGCGAACTGCCTCGCGCTCTTGACGTTGACGTTCTCGCGCACAGCTGTGCCGATAGAGTGCGAACCGTTCGATAAGCGCCTGGCGCACCTCTGGACAATGCTGCCGCAGGTGATGCATCTTGATGCCCAGACGGCGTGAGATTTCACTACACGACACTGGCGGCTCAACCTCCAAGAACGCTGCCATGCTGCGCCGCAGTTCCGCTACGTCCTGAATACTCGACCGCCGCGCTTTGATGGCCGTCACCTCCTCTGGAAAGGTGCGACGTAAGGTCACGGATGAGGTATTCACCTGTGCCGCAATCGTCTCCAGCGTGGGTGGTGGCATGTCCGAACTCCCCAGCGCTGCTAACAGCTCCTTCGCCGCTTGCCGATTGAACCGCGCCTTGCGCTTGTCACGGATCGCCCGACAGAGCTGCGGCTCGTGCGACCACAGCAGCTTGACGGTTGTCAGCCCGAGGCGGCGGGCCAGCCTTTTGAGCGCGGGTGGCTCTTCCTCGGCCAGGCCGGCTTC
>DATFXE010000057.1:0-4866 GCA_035258585.1 Roseiflexaceae bacterium
TGCCTCGCCGGCGGGCAGCCGCCGGATAGCTGGCAGGTTCACGCTGGTCGCGAAGCCCTTTCGTATGTTAACGCCGGCCAGCTTGAGCCGCTGACCAAGTTCTTTACCGAGCAGGGCTTCGACAAGAACATGCCGCAGTTCTTGCTCGATCAGCTCAAGATCAAGGGCGAGATCTACACGGTCCCGGTCAACATCCACCGCTCGAACGTGATGTGGTACAACATCAAGCTGTTCAAGGATAATGGCCTGGAGCCGCCGAAGACCATGGACGACTTCTTCAAGGTTCTCGAGGCCTTCAAGGCCAAGGGCATCCAGGGGTTCGTGATGGGCGGCAGCAATAAGTTCGAAGCCTCGCATACCTTCGAGAGCATCCTGCTGGCCACCTATGGGCCGGATGATTACGTCAAGCTGTGGGACGGCACCACCACAATGTGGGATGATCCGCGCGCTGCGCAGGCGATCGCCACCTTCAAAAAGCTGCTTGGCTACGCCAATAGCGACCGCACGGCGATCGGCTGGGCCGACGCGATGGACCAGGTCCTCAACGGCAAGGCGGCGATGACGATCATGGGCGACTGGTCTCACGGCTACGCGCTCTCCAAGGGCAAGAAGGTGAATGTCGACTACGGCTGGGCGCCATCGCCGGGCACCGAAGGCACGTTCATCTGGCTCAGCGACAGCTTCGGCTTGGCCAAGGGCGCGCCGAACCCCGACCAGGCCAAGGCATGGCTGGCGGTCTGCGGCTCAAAGGATGGCCAGGATGCCTTCAACCCCAAGAAAGGCTCCAGCCCGGCCCGCACCGACGCCGACCTCAGCAAGTACGACGATTACCTGAAGGCGGCGATCAAGGACTTCGGCACACTCAAGCTGGCGCCCAGCGCGACCCACGGCGCATCGACCACCAACGCCTACCAGGAGCCCTGGCACAACCTGGCCGAGGTCTTCTCGTCCGACCTGGATGAGAAGGCGTTCCTGCAGGGCCTGAAGGACGCGGCGCCGGATAACCTGAAGTAGCAAGTCTGACGACAAGATTCCAACGGATTTAGCTGATGGATCCGTTCTATCCGTTCCTAATCGGTTCTATCCGTTGAAACGCTCGTTATCGTACCAGGGCTTCCACTGGCAAGCGACATAGGGGCAGGTGACGCCTGCTCCTATGTCGGCTACACCCGGACGACCGGCATAAGTAAAGTTAGGGCACGCTATGGAACGAACCAGCACCCAAAATATCGCGCTCGCGCAGGCGAAGGGACGGAAGCGCTGGCTGAATCGCGACCGGCTGACCGCGATACTGCTGCTTTCACCATCGGTGATTGCGATCGCGATCTTTGTGTATGGCTTTATCGCCTGGTCTGGCTATGTCTCGCTCTCAAATTGGAATACGCTCACGCCTGACTACACATTTGTCGGATTTAAGAACTATCAGACGATTTTCAACTCCGGCCGCTTTCAGACCAATATTCGCAACCTGGTTGTCTTTACCACTTTTTTCCTGTTCTCATGCCTGGCGCTTGGGCTGACATTGTCTGTGCTGGTCGACTCGCGGATCAGGGGCGAAGGGTTTTTCCGCTCGGTCTACCTGTTCCCGATGGCCGTCTCGTTCATTGTCACAGGAGTGGCCTGGCGCTGGATCTTTACCCCCGGCGACGCCGAGCCGACCGGCATCAACCTGATCTTTCATAGCCTTGGGCTTGAATTCCTCAACGGTCGTTGGATCGCGGATACGCGCATCTGGCCAGATTGGTACCCCGATTGGTCGAAGACCAAGCTTGGTATTCCACTAGCCATGATTCCGATCGTCGTCGCGGCGGTCTGGCAGATGTCCGGCTTCACCATGGCTATGTATCTGGCCGGCCTGCGCGGCATCTCCGAGGAGATCAAAGAGGCCGCACGCGTCGACGGCGCCAGCGAGTGGAAAGTGTTCCGCTACATTACGCTGCCGCTGCTCCAGCCGATCACGCTCAGCGCGGTGATCATCCTGGCGCATATCTCGCTCAAAATCTTCGATCTAATCGTGACAATGACCAACGGCGGGCCAGGAAATGCCACCGAAGTGCCCGGCCTGCTGGTGTATGCGCTGGTGTTTAGCTCGAATAAGCTCGCCGAGGGCGCCGCGGTGGCAATGGTCATGCTGGTGCTGATCAGCCTCCTGATCGTTCCCTACCTGATCAACAGCCGCAGATCGGAGGTGGAAACGTGAGCGCCATATCGCTCTCTTCCCAGCCGACGCGTCGCCGCCAGCGGCCGCGCGTGCTGCTGTACCTGGTGATGTCGCTGCTGGCGCTCTTCTTCTTGCTGCCGGTCTATCTGCTGCTGATCACCGCGATCAAGAGCTTCGACCAGGTCAGCCTGAGCCACATGTGGGATCTGCCGACCAGCTTCAGCCTGGAGAGCTTTGTGCGCGCCTGGAACGGCAACCCGCGCGAGGGCATCACCGGGCTGAGCGGCAGCTTTGTAAATAGCGTCTCCATGGTCATCCCCGCCACGGTGATCTCGTGCATCCTGGGGTCGCTGAACGGCTATGTGCTGTCCAAGTGGCGCTTTCCCGGCTCCGAAACATTGTTTACGCTGATTCTGTTCGGAATGTTCATCCCATACCAGAGCATCCTGGTCCCACTGGTCCAGACGCTGAGTGCGATGAAGCTGTACGGGACGATCGCCGGCCTGGTGTTTGTCCACGTCGTATATGGCATACCAATCACCACGCTGATCTTCCGCAACTACTATGTCGGCGTGCCGACCGAGCTGGTCGAGGCTGGCAAGATCGACGGGTCCGATTTCTTTGGCGTCTACCGCTACATTATGCTGCCGCTCTCGGCGCCTGGCTTCGTGGTAGTGGCGATCTGGCAATTCACCTCGATCTGGAATGAGTTCCTGTTCGGCTTGATCATTACCAACGAGCCGCGTATTCGGCCGATCACGGTCGCGCTCCAGAACCTCTCGGGCAGCCAGTACACACAGTGGAACGTCCAGATGGCCGGCGCGCTGATCGTCGCGCTACCCACCCTGCTGGTCTACATCTTCCTCGGGCGCTACTTCCTGCGCGGCCTGCTGGCCGGCTCGCTCAAGGGCTAGTGGTTTACCACAGTGCTTTTGACCGGAGGTATGGAGGGGCCGCAGGCCCTTTCCATACTTCCCCATCGGGTAGGGTGCGGGGGCGGGCCTGCAGCCCGCACTCTACCCGCCACCATCAGTGCGGTGAGCCGCTAGAGCCAGTGCTGGATGCTCAGAGGCGCGATTGCGGCAGCACGTAGAGGTCGTAATATGGCGGCACGGGGATATCCTGGGCCGATCCCCGCAGATACGCCAGCACCTCGTCGCCATACAGCCGCGCCGTGTCGACCTGTATGAACGGCTCGGCTATCGCGGCTGCCGTGCCCTCGCGCGGTACGAGCACATAACGAATATTGTACGCGCGTGTGTAGCGTATGAAGTTCTCGCGATCGTATAAGATATTCTCTTCGAACTGCCGATCGCTCTCGAACCACGTCACTGGCTGGCGTGTCTGAAAAACGGTCGGCCAGCAGGTCGCCGTCAGCACTAATCCGCGTGGCTGCTCGCGCAGCACCTGCCAGGCACCCTGGAACGTCTCTAGGAACCTGCCGTATTCCCAGCCGTAATAGCTAATGAAACAGTTGACAACCAGGAACAGGCCGACAAGATATATCGCTACGCGTCGCGCCCAGGCCTCGGAGAGCCGCGCCCAGCCCGCACCCACGAGCAGCGCCAGCGCGGGAATGCTGGGCAGCAGTGCGCGCGGGCTGTTGTCCATGCCGGTCGTTGCCATGTATACCACTAAGGCGAGGATGCCGAAGCCGATCCAGCTCAGCAGGATGACTCGTTCCTCGCCAGCACGTGGAAGCGCGCTTAGCCCATATGCGGCGCACACGCCAATAACGATGAGCGTCAGAATCGCGCCATACCAGGGGATGTAGAAGAGCATCTGCAGCATGTCTAGGCTTTGCCGCCGCAGAACGTAGAGCGACAGCGAGCTGCCGGTCGTCGGGAGCGGGCTGCCCGTCCGCAGCCAATACCAGCCCATCAGCGCGAGCGCCGGTAATATCAGCGCTATCAGGCTTCGACGCACACTCCCAGCATCCCGCCGCCGGTAAAGTCGGTAGAGCAGGCTACACCCAATCACACCACAGTAGATCGGTCCCATATTGATTTTGCAAAGTACCGTCAGACTCCCGAACAGCACTGTCAGCGCCGTGCGGCCACGCAGGTAGGCCGACAGCGCCAGCAGCAAGAAGAGCGCTGAGATCGGCTCGGCATAGCTCACTACCGATCGCTCGAAGAACAGCGGAAAGAATGCCAGAAAGATCGACGCCGCCAGGGCCGAGCGCTGGTCGAATAAGCGGCGTCCCAGGCGATAGCAGGCGATCACCGTCGCTCCGCCCACAATTGGGACCACTAGCGCCAGCGCGACTCGCGAACCACTAAGCCACCAAACCGGGGCGAGCAGCAGCATCGGCGTCGGCCCCCAGAGGACATTGTACGAGCTAGTGCTGTTATTCGCCCGCCTCTGCGGCGCCAGAGCAGGTGGGTCGGGCACAAAACCATTGATGTGATCGTAGACATCGACATCGCCGATCAGGAAGGCGGGATTCTCGGCGACGACAAGCGCCCAGTGGAGATTGCGGGGCCCATCGCCGTATTGGACATTGAGAGCCAGTTGAACCAGCGTATACTGCGCGGCTAATAGGGCTAGCCAGAGCGCCGGCGAGCGCAGGATGCGCGACCAGTGCAGCGCGCGCTGCTGAGAAGCAAACTCGGTGATGTAGTGCTGCATTGTTACCCCTGGTGATCTTGATATTCACTTACTGATAGGACTTAGGCAGTTGGCGTTTTAGCGGGGGCGCGGGG
>DATFXE010000058.1:0-3123 GCA_035258585.1 Roseiflexaceae bacterium
CGACCGTCGGAATCAATCCATCTTCACTGAGGCAGATGCTGGCAGCGGCCGACATTGCTTCGTTCAATCGTGATGGCTTCATCGCAGCAACGGGCGAGCAGCCGACGGCTGACTCAGTGCGGCGCTTGCTTGGCTATGGCCCTCACACGATCGTGGTGACTCTCGGGGCGCAGGGTGCGCTGGCGGCGACGGCCGAGCGTGTCGCGCAGCGGCCGGGGTACCGCGTCGAGGTGGTCGATACGACCGGCGCTGGCGACACGTTCAACGCCGCCTTTCTCAGCGCGACGCTTGCCAGGATCGCGCTTGAGGAGCGGCTGCGCCTCGCCAACGCGACCGCCGCGCTTTCCGTGACGGGCATGGGGCCGCGTGGGCGTTTGCCGACGCGCCAGGAGGTCGAGGTGTTCTTGAAGACATATGTTGAGGAGTAACCGATGGAAACGACCATGGCCGCGGCCAATATGACCGCCCAGGTGGAGAGCCTGCCCGATCTGATCCGTGGCGAGTTCGATCGGCTCGACGCTGGGGCGCGCCGCCTGTTGAACCATAACGAGTGCCTGTCGGTGAAGCGGATCGTGATCGCCGGGTGCGGCGACTCGCATATGGCCGGTGTGGCGGCCGAGCTGAGCTTCGAGCAACTGGCCGGGATCCCGACCGAGCCGATGACTGCGATGCAAGCCGGCCGCTATGCCGCGCCCTATTTCGACGCGATGTTCCCACGCAACCCGCTCGCGCTGGGCATCTCGGTCTCCGGCACCGTCGCGCGCACACGTGAGGCGCTCGCGCTCGCACGCAAGCAGGGTGCGCTGGCGGTGGCGATCACCGGCAACCCCGATGCGCCGCTGGCCGGCGTGGCCGAGCGGATCTTCGATTGCAGGGTGCCGGAGTTCGCGCCCGCGCCCGGCGTACGCTCATACCGCGTCTCGCTAATGGCGCTCTATTTGCTGGCGATTCGCCTCGCCGAGGTGCGCGGCCGCCTGACCCAGGACCAGGCCAGCGCCGTCCGCCAGCAGCTCAAAGGCACCGCGGATGCGATCGAGGCCACCGTGCGAGCGAATCGCGACCGAATCCGCGCGCTCGCCGAGGCGACCGCAAAGCAGTCGCAGTTCGTCTTCGTCGGCGACGGCCCGAACTACGCGACGGCGCTCTTCTCGGCGGCCAAGGTGATCGAGGCGGCCGGGCGGCATGCCATGGGCCAGGACACCGAGGAGTGGGCGCATCTGCAATATTTCGTCAGCGTGGACCCTGCTACGCCGACCTTCATCATCTCGCCGGGCGGCCGCGGCCACGACCGTCCGGCCGAGCTCGTGGAGATCATGAAGCGCGTCGGCCGGACGGTCGTGGCCGTCGTGCCCGAAAGCGACCAGGCGATCGCCGGCGCGGCCGACTGGGTTCTGCCGGTGGTCGGCCAGGTGCCCGAGATCTTCACGCCGATGGTCTACGCGGTCGCGGGCGAGCTGTTCGCTGCGCAGCTCTCGGATGTCGTGGGCGATCCGCCCTTCCGGCGTTTCAGCGGAGCCTATCAGTATGGGAACACCATCCAGACAAGCGCGGTGCTGGAGTCGGTAACGATTTGAGCGCGACCATGGGAACGTTCTTTCCAGTCGTGCTGCGGTTCAAGCTGTTCTTCGCCCTGCTTCTGGCAGCCGTCGGCGTCTTTTTCTCGTACCTTGCCCTGTACCTGAAGACGGTCGGACTCTCTGGCAGCCAGATCGGGATCATCCTCGGGATGTTCCCGCTGATCAGCTTTCTCGTGCAGCCGCTGTGGGGGATGGTGAGCGATATCTATCGGCTGCGCCGCAGCGCCCTGGCCTGCGCTTGCTTCGGCGTTGCACTGCCGGCCTGGCTTTATAATGCTCGCAACGATTTCTGGTGGCTCTTCGGGCTGACCCTGGCGCTCGCCGTGATGAACGGCCCGATCGGGCCGCTGGGCGATGCGCTGGCGCTGGAGTATCTCGAGCACCAGAGCCGGCGCAAGGATTACGGCTCACTACGTCTGTGGGGGTCGCTTGGCTTCGCAGTTTCGACCTTTCTGATCGGCGCGCTGCTCGCTGAGACCGCGATCCGCTTCATAATCCCGATCTACAGCCTCATGATGGCTGCGCTGGGGCTGCTAGCGCTGACGCTCCCGGGCGCGGCGCCGACGCGAATCATCGGCTGGTTGGAAGGAGCGGCGCTGCTGCAACGTGCGCCCCAGCTGGCGAAGTTTCTGATCAGCATGTTGCTGATCGGCGCAACATTGGGGGTAGCCGATCAATATCTTGTTATCTACCTGTCGGATATCCACGCCAGCGGCTGGATCACAGGCATGGTTTTCGCGCTGGCGGCACTCGTGGAGGCGTTGTTGATGGGCTGGGCTGCTGCGCTGATCCAACGCTGGGGCCTGCGCCAGGTCTTGATCGCCGGGATCGCGGTGCTGCCGCTGCGCTGGGTTCTATATACCATCATTCGCGAGCCGATCCTCGTCATTCCGATCCAGATGCTGCATAGCATCGCAATGCTGTCGCTGCTGGTCGCGGGAGTGCTGTATGTCGATCAGCAGCTCAGCCGTGAATGGCGCGGGACCGGGCAGGCGCTGTATCAGGCGATGTTGCATGGAGCTGGGTCGAGCTTTGGGCTGTTTGTGGCCGGATTCGTCTATCAGTACGGTGGAATTGTTCCCTTGTGGTGGACCTCCACGATTGTGGGAGTGGCGGGCCTGCTGCTCGTGGGCTGGGCGACGCGGGCGCCCGCGCTGAGCCGCGTAGAGGAGGGAGCGCGAACGTGACCCCAGAGTATGTAACCTTTTCAAATCTGATCATCGACGATATCGTGCTGTCGGACGGTCGTTCGTTCATGAACACGCTGGGCGGGGCCGGGACGCACGCGCTGATCGGCATGCGCGTCTGGTCGGGTCGCCTCGGCTTTATGGCCACCGTCGGGCTGGACTTCGACCCGCAACATCGGGCCTCGCTCGAAGCGCTGGGGGTCGATCTGCGCGGCTTGATCGAGCGCCAGGAGTATAGGACCGCCCGCGCCTGGCAGCTGTTCGAGCCGGACGAGCGCCGCATCGAGGTGTTTCGCACCAGCGAGGAGGATTTCGAGCGCGCCAAGCCGCGGTTCGACGATATCCCGGCCGACTACCTG
>DATFXE010000059.1:0-3321 GCA_035258585.1 Roseiflexaceae bacterium
GGCGTGGGCGCCCCTGGCCCGCTCGACCCATATGCGGGCGTGGTGCTGGACCCGCCGACGATGCCGGGGTGGGATGCTATTCCGCTGCGCGCCATTCTGGCCGAGCGCACCGGGCTACCGATCGAATTGGGCAACGACGCGAACGCCGCAGCGCTGGGCGAGTGGCTGTACGGCGCCGGCCAGGGGCGCCGCAACCTGGCGTACGTCACGGTCAGCACCGGGATCGGCGGCGGAATCATTGCCGATGGGCGGCTGCTGCTGGGCTATCGCGGCGCGGCCGCCGAGATCGGCAACCAGATCATCGACACCACATCGCGTGCGTTCTGGGAAGATCTGGCTTCGGGCACCGGCCTGGCGCGTGCGGCCGCCGACGCCATGGTCGACGAGCCGTCGAGTGTTCTGCACGGTCTGGCCACCCCCGAAAGTGTGACCGCAGCCGATGTCGCACGAGCGGCCGAGGCCGGCGACGCTCTGGCGCGCGAGCTGATGGATCGCGAGGGCGATCTGATCGGCCTCGGGCTGGTCAATTTGCTGCATATGTACGCGCCCGAGCTGATTCTCGTCGGCGGCAGTGTGGTGATCCACAATCCCTGGCTGCTCGATCGGGCGCGGGCGATGATTCGCGAGCGGGCCTTCGGGCTCTATCATGGTGTGCCCATCGAGCTGGCCGCGCTGGGCGACCGGGCTGGGCTGCTGGGTGCGGTGGCCCTATTCCTGCACATGCGTGAGGGCCGTGGATGATCTCCATAGCAAGGTATACCCGAAAGATGTCGACGACAGAGGACCGACGATAGACGATAAGCGATTGATCTCCGACATCGGCACGTTCGCTGCTATCGTCTATCGTCCTTCGTCTATTGTCACTTAGAAGGATAGTGTTTGAACCTGATCATCACCTCATCCACCAGGCTGCACGAGGTCTATGGCCAGGCTGGCGGGCGCCGAGTGCTGGCCGCAATCGGTAGGCTGAATGCTGCGCGCGCGGCGCGCGGGGTGGCGACGCGCCTGGCGCTGATCGAGGAGGGAATCGCCGATCTTGGAGTCGGCGGCGCGGCCAATGCTCCGGCGGCGATCGCCGCCCAGGTCGCACAGGTGGCCCAGGCGTTGGAGCAGTTGGGCGATCGGCTCGGAAGCCTATTGATCATCGGTGGGCCGGAGATCGTGCCCTTCTACATGGCCCCCAACCCGACCGCCTACGACGGCGACGAGGCAGTGCCGAGCGATTGCCTGTATGGAGGGTGCAATCCGTTCGCGCTGCTGCCGGATTGGCCGGTCGGGCGTATTCCTGGGGCCGCCGGCCGCGACCCGGATCTGCTGCTGCGGCTGCTGGAATATGCCGCCACCGTGCGAACGCTCGATCGGCTGCGTAAAACATTTGGCTACGCCACCGCCGCATGGCGCCGCTCGGCGGCCGAAGTATATGCGGAGATCGACGCGGTAGAGCGCCTGCTGGTCTCGCCGCCGGTAGTGGCGGCCACCCTCGATCGTGGCCGGCTCGACGGCGCGTGGCTAATCTATTGCAATTTGCACGGTGTGATCAACGGCCCGCCCTGGTATGGGCAGATGGAGGACCAGAGCGCGCTGCTGATAGCGCTGGGGCCGGCCGACTTGGCAGGGCTGGATCTGCGCGGCGCGGTGGTGATCAGTGAAGCTTGTTATGGCGCGGCAATCGCCGGGCGCGATGAAGACACATCGCTGGCGCTGGCCTTTCTCGGCCGCGGCGCCGCTGGCTTCGTCGGCGCGACGGCGATTTCGTACGGGCCGCCATCGCCGCCAGCCGGCGAGGCCGACCTGATCGCCCTGCACTTCCTGCGTGCGATCAAGCAGCCGGGGACGACGCTCGGCGCGGCGTTTGTGGCGGCGCGCACGGGCATGCTGCGCGACACGCTCGCAGCCCAGCCCACACTCGACGAGGATGATCAGAAGACGCTGCTGGAGTTCGTGCTGTATGGCGACCCGACGCTTGTGGTACAATAGAGAGCGGGAGGAAGTCCATGGCTAGACAAAAACAAGTGAAGCAGGATCCAGTGGTTGCCGCGCGCGCAATCGCGCGGGCCGAAGTCGCGCGGCGCTGGCCTGAGTTGGCCGACGTCGAGCCGACAGTCGCACCGCGCCAGCAGCACCTGCCCGACGAGACAGAGCTTGGACGGCTTGGCGCCGCCGGCTCTGCGCCGCCAGCGGCCCCTGGCGGCGAGTACACCTTTACCTTTGCGGGCCAGACCCGCACGCCCGAGGGCTACCTTATGCCTCGGGTCGCACGTGTGATCGTCGACGCGCAGCGGCGCGTGGTCAAGGCCACCACCTCCAAGTAGTCGCTGGCACGTTGGCTGTTCAAACGTTCAAACAGCTCGCCCTGAGCTTGTCGAAGGGTTCCAACCTTCCAACAGTGCCCGCAGTACATCCGGCGTGTCGGTGATAATCCCATCGACACGCAGAGCCACCAGCTTGCGCATCCACTCAGGATCGTCCACCGTCCACACATTGACTTGAAATCCAGCCCGCCGAACGCGCGGAATCAGCCAGGTAAGCAGCGGCAGCTCGTAGGCAGGGTGCCAGGCCGCCGAGGAGGTGCGGCGCAGCGCGCTAAACGGCCAGCCCTCGCGAATGCGCACGGCCGGGTTGTAGGTCTCGGTGCCCATGAGATACGCGCGCGGCAGCGTGGGGTTGGCGGCGGCGAACTCCATCAGCGCCTGCTCCTGGAACGAGGAGATCAGCACCAGATCTTCGACGTGCTCGGCGCGTAGCATGCGCGCTACCTCGGCGCCGAAGCCCGCGCCTTTTAGCTCCACGTTCATGCGCATGTTTCGCTCGCGGGCGAACGCGCACGTCTCAGCCAGAGTCGCGACTTTGGCCCCAGCGATGTCGAGCGCCAGCAGCTCGGCCAGCGTGCAGTCCCTCGCCAGCCGCTCCCGCCCATCCCAGCGCTCGGTGGTGTCGTCGTGGAAGACGACCAGCTCGCCATCGGCGCTGCGCTGCACATCCAGCTCGATCATATCGGCGCCCTGCCGGGCGGCGAGCTCGAACGCCGGCAGCGTATTTTCCGGCGCGTAGGCCGAGGCGCCGCGATGCGCGATCACCAGTGTCATCGATGCCTCACTAATGGGGGCGAGTGCGGGTCCGGGGGCGGCAAAGCCGCCACCAGATCAAATTTTTTTCTGGTCGTCGTACTAGCGGCCTTGCCGCCAGTACGACGACCAGAAGAGGCATCAGGAAGGGCGTAGCCCTTCCTTACCTACCCTTATGAGCCTCCCGATCAAAACCACTGTGCTAGACCAGTAGTGGCTTGCCACAGTGTTTCTGCTGGGTGGGGGTGCAGGGGGC
>DATFXE010000060.1:0-19283 GCA_035258585.1 Roseiflexaceae bacterium
CTCGGGGGCCTGCGGCCCCGCACCCCCACCTGGCGAGTTTGCCAGCAGTATCATATATTGGTGGTGCAGGGCAGTTTTGGGCCGCGGAGCGGCCCAAAACTGCCCTACACCACTGGCAAGAAGGTAGGCAGCAGATGCGTATCATTGTACGGACCGCATTGCAATGTCAAAGAAACCATTTGGAAAATACGGGAATGACTCATGAACACAGAAGGGTCTTTAAGCGAAAAATGTATCATACATTGGATTCACTCGAGGCATGATCGGCAATCAGTGCCACCAGCGGTGTGCCATACAGCGGGTGCGCGCCGACCACCACCTCGACCTCGTATGCCTGACGTAGCCGATCCGGCGTGAGCACGCGCTCGGGCGTATCGTACGCCAGCAGCGCGCCATTGTGCAATAGTGCGAGCCGATCGGCGTACAGCGCGGCAAGGTTGAGATCGTGCAGGGCGGCGATCACCGTCAGGCCGCCACGCGCGAGCCGGCGGGCCATGTCGAGGGTTGCCGTCTGGTGCTTCAGGTCGAGGTGCGCGGTGGCCTCGTCGAGCAGCAGCAGGCGCGGCTCCTGCGCGAGCGCTCGGGCGATCAGCACGCGCTGGCGTTCACCGCCCGAAAGCTGGCCGATCCAGCGATCGGCCAGCGCCCAGATGGCAGTGCGAAGCATTGCCTGGCGGGCGATCTCGCGATCGCGCCCGCGCTCGCCCCCGAAGCGCGGCAGGTGCGGCGCGCGGCCCATCAACACCACCTCGGCCACGCTGAACGCTTCCGGCAGGTGCGCTCCCTGCGGCACCACCGCCACCAGCCGCCCGCGCTCGGCCGCCCCAAGCCGCCGCATATCGACCTCGCCGAGCCGGATGCTGCCTTCAGTCGGCGTGAGCGTTCCGCTGATGGCTCGCAGCAGCGTCGATTTGCCGGCGCCATTTGGGCCGATCAGCGCAAGTACCTCCCCAGCGTGTGCCACTAGCGAGATATCACGCAGGACGAGCGTGCGATCGTAGGCGGCCGAGAGATGTTCGATCGTGAGATCAGGTGTCGGCATGGCATCACTGGTTCAGGGCTTGGGGACTGGGGATTGGCGATTGGGAATTTCGCATGTCTTCCCGCTCCCCAATCGCTAATCCCCAATCGCATGCTCGCTAGAAGAACGCGGCCCGGCGCGTGCGACGCAGCAGCCACAGAAAGAATGGCGCGCCGACAAGAGCCGTCACCACGCCAAGCGGCAACTCCTCCGGTGCGATCACCGTGCGCGCAAGCAGATCGGCCAGCAGCAGAAAGCCGGCGCCGCCCAGTGTGGCCAGTGGCAGCAGCCGACGGTGATCGGCGCCAACCAGCAGCCGGCTGGTATGTGGCACGATCAGCCCGACGAAGCCGATCAGCCCGCTGAACGCCACCGCCGCCGCTGTCGTCAGCGTCGCGGCGATCACTACCACGAGCGTCACGCGCTCGACATCGATGCCTAGCTGGCCGGCCTGCTCTTCGCCGAACAGCAGCAAATTGAGCGGCCGGGCATACAAGAACAGCAGCGCGCAACCTAGCAGTGTGAATGGCGCGACGGCCAGAACGGCCTCCCATCCAGCGCCGCCATAGCCGCCCAGCAGAAACGACAGCACGCGCGCCGACTGCTGGCCCAGCCGCAGCAGCAGGAACGTAGCGATCGACGTGGCGATCGTGCCGATCGCCACGCCGGCCAGCAGCACCGTAGTAATTGGTGTGCTCCGGCCGACTCGCCCGATCGCGTAGACCAACGTGACCGTCAGCAGCGCGCCGGCGAACGCGCCAGCCGGCACCAGCGCAGCACCGAACAGCGGGTATGCCCCACGCAGCACGATCGCCGCGATCGCACCCAGGCCCGCGCCCGATGCCACGCCGATCAGGTAAGGGTCGGCCAGCGGGTTGCGAAACAGCCCCTGGTAGGCCGTGCCGGAACAGGCCAGCGCCGCACCGGTGAGCGCCACCAGCGCGACCCGCGGCAGCCGGATCTGCAGCAGGATCTGCGCAAAAGGCTCGGGCCAATCCGCGGTGATATGCAGCAGCGGCAGCCGGGCCAGCAGGATCTTGAGCGTGATGCCGGGCGGAATGAATACGCTGCCGATCGCTACGCTCAGCAGCGCGATTGCGACAACGGCGGCCAGCGCGATCAGCAGCAACGCCAGCTGGCCGCGCGGCCCAACCCGCGCCTGCAACTGTTCGCCCACGAACAAACGCGGCTGTGGTGGTGCGTCGGCTTCTGTCACTCTCATTTCCTCATTGTAAATTGCAAATTGCAAATTGTATATTGTCATCAGCAATCTACAATCTGCAATTATTTGAACAGCTCCGGATGAATAATCTTCGCGGCCGCCTCCAAACCTTCGACGATCCGCGGCCCCGGCCGGCTGACCAGGTTATCGTCGATCGGCTCGACGCGCCGCTGCTTGACCGCGGCGATCGCCTGCCAGCCCGGCCGCTTCAGCACCGACTCGACTGTGATCCCATAGGCCGCATCCGACAATATGATCACGTCCGGATTGGCGGCCACCACTTGTTCCGCGCTCACCTGCGGGTAGGGCGAATCGACCTTGTCGAATGCATTCTTCCCGCCAGCTAGCGCGATCAGATCGCCCACAAAGTTGCCCGGCCCAACGCTGTATGGCTTGGTGGGGTCGGTCGCGTCCAGCTCCCAATAGACCAGCGGTTTTTCCTTGGCCGCCGCCAGCTTGGCTTTGAGCGTCTCGAGCTTGTCCTTCATTGCGCTGGTGAGTTTGGCGGCCTGATCGACCTGGCCGGTGGCCTGGCCGGCCAGCGCGATGTCGGAAAAAATACTGTCCAAGGTCGTCTGCGCTGTGCCCAGCACCACCACTGTCAGCTTCAGATCTTCGAGCTTCTTGATCGCCTCGGGCGGGGTGATCCCAGCGGCAAAGATCAGATCGGGCTTGAGCGCCACGATCTGCTCGAAGTTATAGTTTGCGTTCAGGCCGCCGATCTTTGGCAGATTCTTGGCCTCGGCCGGGTAATCGGAAAAATCATCTACGGCCACCAGCTTTGGCCCCAGCCCAAGCGCGAACAAGGTCTCGGTATTGCTGGGCGCAAGCGAGATCAGGCGCTCGGGCACGGCCGCGATCGTCACCTTGCGCCCGGCCACGTCGGTGATCGCAACACCGCTTGCTGCTGGCGTCGGTGTCTCGGTCGGCGCCATAGTAGGCGCCGCAGTAGGCGGCGCGGCTGTCGGTGCCTCGGTCGGCGCGGCTGTAGTTGGCGGCGTGGACGCTGCGGCGCTGGCCGGGGCCTGGGTCGGCAGGGCAGCGCTGGCCCCGCAGGCGCTCAGGATAAGCGCCAGGAACAGGGTCAGCGCGGTCATGCTACGGCGAAAGAACATATTTGTGAGCCTTTCAGAACTACAATCGGCCTTTTTGACCATAGACGATAGACGAAAGACGATACAGAGTCGTCTATCGTCCATCGTCCAGCATCCAGCGAACCCGAACCAGGTAGGAGTTACGCGGTTGGGAGGTTTGGAGGGCAAAGCCCTCCAAAGAACCCTTTCTTTTTCTGCCCACCTGTGGCGGCAAAGCCGCCACAGGTGGGCAGAAAAAGAAGGTTCTCGGGGGCCGCAGGCCCCCGCACCCCCGCTAAAACGCCAACCGTGTAAGTCCTATCACGATGTACGAAAGCCGGTACATCACTGCTTGTCACAACACAAAAAACCCGACCTTCGTATATCGAAGATCGGGCGAGTCTCTCGCGCGATATCAAATGCGCCATGATCGCACGTTGATCGCACGTTCATGGCAGGCGCGACAAGCTCCACCTCCTTGCTTCGAGAAGGGGATACGAGCTTTGTCGAGGCAGGCATCCTGGCTTTCAACCGGTCGTGTTTGCATGTTCCGGTCGATCACAGTTGCGGCACAGCGCTGGACTCTCACCAGCTTCCACCTTCACGCCCTAGCATCCGGGCTAACGGGTCGCCTCGACAGTATCATGTTATCAACGTTCGCGCCAGGGCTGCCGGCTGTGTTTCCCGATCAGGGTTGGTAAGCGCTGGGAACGACGCATGATTATAGCATATGATCGGGGTCGCGACGCTAATCTCGCAATTAGGATGAGTATCCCCAACCCCCGCGCTGAAAGTGCGCTCGAGCACCAGTAGAGAATCCGCGAATTGCGCGAATATCTTTGGTGTAATTCGCGTAGATTAGTGCAATTCGCGAATCGATTCCGAATACTTGACCGATGCTCTAGGAGCCAGGCTGCTCCGGGACGCCCGGCCGCGGAATGAACCCGCGCGGCCGCACGAAGCGCGGCGTATGCTCCAGCAGCGGCGAATCGGATGGAATGGCGCCGGCCGCACGCAGCGCGCTGTACAGCGCGTCGGCCAGCTCGGCGACCTGGGCGGGCGCGCTGGCCCGCGCGGCCGGCTGGAGCCGCAGGTGGGTCTGGTCGCTCTGATATCCCTGGAGCGTCAGAACCGCCAGGGTGGCGCCATCCTCGGCCGTGATCCGGCAGCCCTTGACCGGGATACCGTCCGGGGCGCTGGCGTACCACAGGCCCGACAGCCCGCGCGCCACACAGACCCGCTCGGCCAGCGCTGCCACATCCTCGATCGGCGCCAGCGCAACCCAGTCGAAGGTGAAGTCATCGATCATATGTTTCTCCCTTGTTACTGATACGTGCATTAATACAGACTTTCATTCCCTGGGGAGGTGTGGGGGCGGCCGGGTGCCCACACCCAGAGGGTACCCGGCGTCGCCCCCACACCTCCACCAAAAGATGCCCGATCGATGCACGGATCAGTAGAACGTTGCCACGTTGCAACGTGGCAACGTTCTACCATTTTAACGCATCTTCACGCGCGTTTACTAATGCGTATGTCATACGACGCATCTGAACGAGATGTAACTACTTCTCATCTTGAGTGCGCCGGCATTGGCTCTTGACAAATTGCACATGTGTCGTAGGATAAGATCGTTCCTGTTAAGGTTTCCAATATCGTTAGGAGTTAGGCAGTTGGGAGGTTTGGAGGGCTTTGCCCTCCAAAGAACTCCTCTATTCCGCCCACCTGTGGCGGCAAAGCCGCCACAGGTGGGCGGAAATGAAGGTTCTCGGGGGCCGCAAGCCCCCGCACCCCCGCTAAAACGCCAACTGCGTAAGTCCTAATCGTTTTCGATCGCGTGCTGCCCTCGGCTCGTGCTAGGAAGGCATGCTCTACTCTTAGGACTTTTATCCCTGATACATACTCACTACGATTTCTCGGGATACAAGCAGTTCCCAGGAATGCTGTCACGGCAGATGGTCATGTCAGCGTGAGGAAAGCCTGCTTCGTGGCAAAACAGCCGTAGGGGAACCATGCCGCATCCGCTTCAATTGGCACAGGCATAGTCTTATGGAGGAGACAGCCATGGAATCCAAACGGACGCTCAATCGGAGGCAGATGCTCAAACTCCTGGGGTTCGGTGCAGCAGAGGTGGCCGTGCTGGCGGCCTGCGGCGGCGCGCCGGCTCAACAAGCGCAGCCGGCCGGGGGTGGCCAGCCGGCCGCCAGCGGCGGGGGCGGCGGCAAGCTCGAGATCTTCTCCTGGTGGACCTCTGGCGGCGAGGTCGAGGCGCTCAACGCACTGTATGACATCTACAAGAAGAAATACCCCAACGTCGAGATCGTCAACGCCGCGCTGGCGGGCGGCGCGGGCGCCGGCGGCAACATGAAAGCGGTGCTCAAGACCCGCATGCTGGGGAATGATCCCCCCGACTCTTTCCAGGTCCACCTCGGCCACGAGCTGATCGACTCGCACGTGACCCCCGGCCGCATGGAGCCGCTCGACGAACTCTACGGCTCCGAGAACTGGAACAATGTCTTCCCCAAGCAACTGATCGACATCGCCTCCTACCAGGGCAAGCCCTACTCGGTGCCGGTCAACATTCACCGCTCCAACGTGCTGTGGTATCACAAGGGCCTGTTCAGCCAGGCCGGCGTCGACAAGCCGCCGGCCGACTGGAACGAGTTCTTCGCCGCCGCCGACAAGCTCAAGGGCAAGAACATCGCCGCGCTGGCGATCGCCGAAAACGGCCCTGGCTTCACCGGCCACGTCTTCGAGAATATCTTGCTGGCCTCGCTTGGCCCCGACGGCTACCGCGGGCTGTTCAGCGGTAAAACCAAGTGGGACGATGCCAAGGTGACCGAGGCCTTGAATACGTTGAAGAAGGCGCTCGACTACGCCAACCCGAACTACTTGAGCGTGAGCTGGGGCGACGTCAACGACCTGATCATCGCCGGCAAGGTCGCCATGATGATCATGGGCGACTGGACCCACGGCCTGTTGAAGTCGAAGAAATTCAGCGACTACGGCTGGGCGCCCGCGCCGGGCACCGCAGGCGTGTTCATGGCGCTCGCCGACTCGTTCGGCCTGCCCAAGGGCGCCAAGGATCGCGACAATGTCATGAACTGGCTCAAGATCTGCGGCTCGAAGGAGGGCCAGGATGCCTTCAACCCGCTCAAGGGCTCGATCCCGGCGCGCACCGACGCCGATCTGAGCAAATATGACGACTACCAGAAGGGGGCGATCAACGACTTCAAGTCCAACCAGATCACCCCGAGCATCGTCCATGGCGCGGCGGCCAAGGAGAGCTTCATGACCGACTTCGCCAACGTGCTCAACATCATGGCCACCAAGAAAAACGCCGACGAAGTGCAGACCAAACTAGTGCAGGCGGCAACAGATGCAAACTTTGCAGCCTAAACCGACGGCGAAGGAGGAGCACGCACCTGCCGCTGCTCCTCCCTACACCACGCGTAGGCTGGCGCCGCAACTCCGTGGCGACATGGCCATCGCCGTGTTGGTCTTGAGCCCGTCGATCATCGCCGTCGCGCTGTTCATCTACAGCTTCATCGGCTGGACCTTCTATATCTCAACGGTCAACTGGAACGACGTCTTGCCCGACTATACCTTCGTTGGCCTGCGCAACTGGCTGCGGCTGTTCCGCGACGAGCGCTTCCAGACCGACCTGCGCAACCTGGTGTTCTACGCCGTGCCGTTCATGGCGCAGTGCATCGTGGGTGGCTTCCTGCTGGCCGCGCTGCTTGACCAGCATATCAAAGGCGAGGCGCTGTTCCGCACAGTCTTCATCTTCCCCTTCGCCGTCTCGGGCATCGTGACAGGCGTGGCCTGGCGCTGGCTGATGCAGCCGGAGACCGGTATCAACCTGCTGTTCGACGCGGTCGGCCTGGGGTTCTTGAAGTCGCAGTGGTATGCCAGCCCGGACTACGGCATGTTCGCGGTCACGATTCCGGCGGCCTGGCAGATGACCGGCTACATCATGGCACTGTATCTGGCCAGCCTGCGCGGCATCCCGATCGAGGTGCGCGAAGCCGCGCACCTCGACGGCTGCGGCACATTCGCGCTCTACCGCCACGTGATCATCCCGCTCCTGGCGCCCGTCACGTTCACGGCGGTCGTGCTCACCGGTATGAACGCAATCCGGGTGTTCGACCTCGTCGCGGCCATGGGCGGCAGCGGTGCGGCCTACGCCACGGATACACTGGCGTTCTATATGTTTCAGATGACATTCCAGTCGAATCGCTTCTCGCTCGGCGCCGCGCTGGCCGCCTTTATGATCATCCTGTCGGCATTCCTGGTGGTGCCGTACTTGCGGAGCATTCGCCACGAGGTGGAGTGATGACTCTACAGCTGCAGCGCGTATGGAGCCGCGGGGCGATTTACCTGGCCTTAGCCTGTGCCGCCGCGTATTTCTTGGTGCCGATCTACGTCCTGGTGATCACGAGCCTGAAGCCTTACACCGACGTCAATGTGACGCGTATGTGGGAACTGCCGCGCGGCCTGTACTTTGGCAGCTTCGCGGCGGCCTGGAGCCAGGTGTCGCCGAACTTCTGGAACAGCGTGATGATCACGGTGCCAGCGGCGATCATCTCGTCGCTGATCGGCTCGATCAACGGCTACATTTTCGCCAAGTGGCGCTTCCACGGCGCGGATACGCTCTTCATCCTGTTCCTGGTCGGCATGTTCCTGCCCTACCAGGGCATCCTGATCCCACTGGTTCAAACGCTGCAAGTGTTTGGGCTCTACGGCACGCTCGCTGGAGTGATCGTCGTCCACTGCATCTTCGGTATCCCGATCACCGCGCTTATGTTCCGCGGCTACTTCGCGGGCATGCCTGGTGAGCTCCTTGAAGCGGCGCGGATCGACGGCTGCGGGTTCTTCGGGATCTACCGCTGGATCATGCTCCCAATTGCCTTACCGGCGTTCGCGGTGGTGCTGCTCTGGCAGTTCACGACGATCTGGAACGACTTCATCATCGGCGTGATTGTGCTGAGCAACCCAACACTGGCGCCGGTGAATGTTGCCGTGCAGAATCTGGCGGGCAGCTTCACGGTCGAGTGGAACGTGCAGATGGCTGGCGCCTTGATCGCCGCCCTGCCCACGATCGTCGTCTACCTGGCACTGGGGCGGCTATTCATGCGCGGGCTGCTTGCCGGGGCAGTCAAGGGATAATCGCGGTACAATAGGGCCTACCGTACAAAGTGGATCGGCCCCACCAGGAGCACTGTAAGGACGTTATTCGGTTGGATAAGTCGGGCCGGATAGGTCTGTCTGCCGACATAGAAGCTCTTAATCTCTTCGAACCCGTGCGATGCACTGCAAACTGGCTGAAGCGTGCTAAGATCGCGCGTAGAGATACTCTTAAGAGCAACCAACACGGCACTTAAGACAAGGTTTCGCCTGGCAGCGATCAGCTTTACAGTTGGGGAGGTGTGGAGGGGCCCGGGTACCCTCTGGGTGCCCCCTCCGCACCTCCCCACCCAAAAGTGTAAAGTTCGCAAGAACCTTGTCTAAGGGCAAACATGGATATCGTCCGGAAGACGGCTGGGATCTGCTTGGGCGGGTATCGGGGTGCCTTGCTCCTGTGTTTCTTCTGGTGAGCGTAACGCTTCAGCAACGCAATTCAGCAGAGTGTCTAGTTCAAACGGTTTGAGCAGGATAAATTTCACGCCTTGGGCGCCAAGCTCTTGCATGGCATGATTATCTGCCGTCATGAGGATAATCGGCATCGTCGCAAGTCCTCGTTCGGAGAGCAACCGAAACAAGTCGACGCCATCGATACCCGGCATCCGTAAGTCGAGCAGGACTAAATCGGGCGGCTCTGCTTTGATCGCCGCCAGAGCACTGCTGGCATCTCCGAGCGCGCGGACGTGATACCCCTCGTCCGCCAAAACCTCAGAGATGAGATCGACTATCGGCTGATCATCATCTACCACGAGCACATTTGCCATGGTCAGCATGGGCGCACCTTCAGGTTACACGCAATTGAAAACCAAATCTCTGGGAACAAGCACAGTATAGCATGGTTAGCACAATTCGTGTCCGTTGAAGCCGTCCGTTGGGTCAAGCTCATTGACAATTTCCACCCCTTTGGAGATGACATTCTAACACAATGCTAACACTCTTCTGATGTACTGGAGCGCGCAATGTGGCATCATGAACCTATCTGGAGAGCCCGAAGCATTGGCACGTCACCTTCACGGACGGCGTGCCATATTGTGCTGGTACGCGCAACACAGTTTATGCTATACTACCTTCAGCCACCATGTTGCGGTGGCGTACACCCACGGGGGGTAATAGGACAATGAGATTGGAACGATTCACCGATAAGGCGCAAGAGGCATTCCAGGAAGCTCAAGAGATCATGCACGAGCAGCACCACACCCAGCTGGATGTGGAGCACATTTTCCTGGCAATGCTGCGCCAGAAAGATGGCCTGGCCAGTCGCGCGCTCGAGCGTCTCGGCGTCGATCCCGACACGATCTCGCAGCGCGTCGAGCGTGAGTTGGAGAAGTCGCCGAAGGTGTATGGCCAGTACGGCTATGGCAACCAGGTCTATATCACACCGCGCACCCAGCGCCTGGTCAAGCGCGCGGAGGAAGAGGCCACCCGCCTGACCGATCAGTATGTCGGGATCGAGCATCTGCTGATCGCAATCAGCGGCGAGCGCGAGGGCGCGTCGTCGCGCATCCTGAACAGCTTCGGCATCGATCAGGAGCGGGTCTACCAGGCGCTGATGGATATTCGCGGCAGCCAGCGCGCCGACAACCCCGGCGCCGAGGGTCGCTACGAGATTCTTGGCAAGTACAGCACCGATCTGACCGAGCTGGCCCGGCTCGGCAAGCTCGACCCGGTGATCGGCCGCGATGCTGAGATCACCCGCGTCATTCGCATCCTCTGCCGGCGCACCAAGAACAACCCGGTGCTCGTCGGCGAGACGGGCGTCGGCAAGACGGCGATCGCCGAGGGGTTGGCCCAGCGGATCACCTCCGGCGACGTGCCGCTGCCGCTCAAGGACCGCAAGCTGCTGGGGCTCGACCTTGCCGGCATGGTCGCCGGGTCGAAGTTCCGCGGCGAGTTCGAGGAGCGCCTGAAGGCCGTAATGGACGAGGTGCGCGCGGCGCAGGGCCAGGTGATATTGTTCATCGACGAGCTGCACACGGTGGTCGGCGCGGGCGCGGCGGCCGGCTCGATCGACGCCTCGAATATGCTCAAGCCGGGCCTCTCGCGCGGCGAGATGCAAGTGGTGGGCGCGACGACGATCGACGAGTATCGCAAGCATATCGAGAAGGATGCCGCGCTGGAGCGGCGCTTCAGCCCGGTGTTCGTCGAGGAGCCGGATGTCGAGACGACGATCGAGATGCTGCTCGGGCTGCGCAAGCGCTACGAGGAGCATCACGCGCTGACGATCTCCGACGAGGCGATCCACGCGGCGGCCCGGCTCTCCAGCCGCTATATCACCGATCGCTTCCTGCCCGACAAGGCGATCGACCTGATCGACGAGGCTTCGGCCAAGCTGCGGATCGATATCTATTCCATGCCGCCGAGCCTGCGCGAGCAGGAGGCCGAGCTGAGCCGGCTGCGGGTGGAAGAGGAGGAGGCCGGCGCGCGGCGCGACTACGAGCGCGCGGCGACGCTGCGCCAGCGCTACGTCGCGCTCGAGCAGGAGTTCGACCAGGCCCGCGAAGCCTGGCTCAAGACCTCCAACCTGGACGAGGTGGTGGACGAAGAGGATGTCGCGGCGATCGTCTCGAACTGGACTGGTGTGCCGGTCAACCGCATGCTCGAGACCGAGCGCGAGAAGCTGATCGAGATGGAGGCGCGCCTCCACGATCGGGTGATCGGTCAGCACGAGGCGATTGTGGCGCTGTCGGACGCGATCCGGCGCGCGCGCAGCGGCCTCAAGGATCCCGGCCGGCCGATCGGCAGCTTCATCTTCGTCGGCCCAACCGGCGTGGGCAAGACCGAGCTGGCCAAGGCGCTGGCCGAGTTCCTATTCGACAGCGAAGAGGCCATGACCCGCGTGGACATGAGCGAGTTCCAGGAGCGCCACACCGTCTCGCGCCTGATCGGCGCGCCGCCCGGATACGTCGGCTACGACGACGCCGGGCAGCTGACCGAGAGCGTGCGGCGGCGGCCGTACCAGGTGGTGCTGTTCGACGAGATCGAGAAGGCCCACCCGGATGTCTTCAACACGCTGCTCCAGGTGCTGGACGACGGCCGGCTGACCGATGGGCAGGGCCATACGATCGACTTCCGCAACACGGTGGTGATCATGACCTCGAACGTCGGCACCGAGCATGTGCGCCAGCAGAGCATCGGCCTGGTGCGCGCGCACGACCGCAACGCTGAGGCGGCCGCCAAAGAGCGGGTGAACGAGGCGCTGCGCGAGGCGTTCCGGCCCGAGTTCCTGAACCGGATCGACGAGATCATTGTCTTCTCTTCGCTCACCGAGAGCGAGCTGACCGAGATAGTCGATCTGCTGGTGGCCGAGGTGGCCGAGCGGCTGCACGAGCAGGGCATGGCGCTGGAGCTGACGCCGGCCGCCAAGGCGCTGCTAGTACGCGAGGGGTATGTGCCGGCCTACGGCGCCCGCCCACTGCGCCGCACCATCCAGCGCATGATCGAGACGCGGCTCTCGCGCGAGATCCTCAAGGGCGAGTTCAAAGCTGGCGACACAATCGTGGTGGACGCGCACGGTCGCGAGCTGAGCTTCGGCAAGCGCGAGCTGCTGGAGCTGGGCCAGAAGAAACCGGCCGCACCGATGGGGACCTAGCCGCGCCAGCCGTTTGGAGAAAAGGGGTGTGGGGAAGATTACTTTCCCCACACCCCTTTGCATAAATCCTTCAACATAAGCAGGTTGCACCCAATTGAGTAGGCGCCCAACCGAATCATCATTGGCGCGACGCCCGACAGCATCATAAACACACACGGATCGCTGATAAATTGCTTCGATGTGCATCCCAGCACGGGTGTACAATACGAGCATCATCGGAACACAAACATCTTGCAGCACAGCTAGAAGCATACCTCACCTCGATGTGGTCATCAGGTTGCAGCGAAGCGGGACTCTCCGCTTGCCGTAGCGTATTGGATCGCGTGCCGCTTCTGGGGATGGCACAACGAACGAGAGCTGGGGCACCGGTGGTGGCGGGTGGGGGTGCGGGGGGCCAAAGGCCCTCCACACCTCCCCGTCAAAACCAGTCTGGTAGACCACTTAATAACAGCTGATTTAGGCCACGCAGGTGGCCTTCGTACCCCTAGCCTGCCCCTTCAGGGGCCAGGCGGGTCCGCAAAACGACACCACCGCGTAACTCCTGTTATTAACAGGAGTTACGCGGAGCCGTCTTTCTGAAGCCTTGTGTTAAGGAATATGAAACACAAAACACTTCACATGATCGGCAACGCCCACCTTGACCCGGTCTGGCTGTGGCGCTGGCAGGAGGGTTTTCAGGCCACCAAGGCCACCTTCCGCTCGGCGCTCGACCGGATGTGTGAGGCGGACGATTTCCTGTTCACATCGAGCTCGGCCGCGATCTACGAGTGGGTCGAGCGCAACGACCCGCGCATGTTCGCCGAGATCAAGGCGCGCGTGGCCGAGGGGCGCTGGCAGATCGTCGGCGGCTCGTGGATCCAGCCGGATTGCAATATCCCAGGCGGCGAGTCGTTCGCGCGGCAGGGCCTGTATGGCCAGCGCTACTTCAAAGAGAAGCTCGGCGTGACGGCCACGGTCGGCTACAACGTCGATAGCTTCGGCCATCACGGGATGCTGCCGCAGATCCTCAAGCAGAGCGGCATGGATTTCTACATCTTCATGCGGCCCGGCCCACACGAGAAGGGGCTGCCCGGCCGGCTGTTCTGGTGGGAATCCGACGACGGCTCGCATGTGCTGGCGTTCCGCATCCCATACGAGTATTGCACCTGGGGCAAGGAGCTGGAGCGCCATGTGCGGCGCTGCTTCGACGACCTCAAAAGTCCGTTCGACGAACTCATGTGCTTCTATGGCGTCGGCAACCACGGCGGCGGGCCGACCGTCGAGAACCTAGCGAGCATCCGCCGCATGGACGCCGACCCGGCCTTCCCGCGGTTGATCTTCAGCACGCCCGGCCGCTTCTTCGCCGGTGTGTTGGAGAAAGACTTGCCCATACCGGTGGTCCACGACGACCTTCAGCACCACGCCAGCGGCTGCTACGCGGCGCACTCGGGCATCAAGCGCTGGAACCGCCAGGCCGAAAATACGCTGCTGGCGGCCGAGAAGTTCTGCGCGATCGCCCAGCGCGTGACCGGCCTGCCCTACCCAGCCGACTTGGGGCGGGCCTGGAAGAATGTGCTGTTCAACCAGTTCCACGACATCTTGGGCGGCACCAGCCTGGAGGCGGCCTACGACGACGCGCGCGACCTGCACGGCGAGGCCATGTCGATCGCCGGGCGCGGCCTCAACGACGCGATTCAGTCGCTGGCATGGAACATCGATCTCCCGCATGAGGCTGGCCTGACGCCGATCGTGGTCTTCAACCCGCACGCCTGGCCCAGCACCACGCCGGTCGAACTGGATATCGGCGAGGTGAAAGAGGGCGACGTGCTGCTGGACGACGAGGGCTGCGCCGTGCCGGTTCAGCTGATTCGGCCGCCGCTCGTCGTCAGCGGTTGGCGGCGCAGAATCAGCTTCGTGGCCGATCTGCCGCCGCTCGGGTATCGGGTCTATTGGATCGGGGCGGGGCGGCCCCTCACCCCCAACCCCTCTCCCGTTGCGACGGGCGAGGGGAGCGAGCCCCTCACCCCCAACCCCTCCCCCGTTGCGACGGACGAGGGGAGAAACCATACTCCCCCCTCTCCTGCGGCAGCGGGAGAGGGGGGACGGGGGGGTGAGGGCCATCACACCACCGGCCACGCGATCGAGAACGAGCACCTGCGCCTGTCGATCGACCCAGCGACCGGCGCGATCGACAGCCTGTACGACAAGCGCTACCAGATCGAGGTGTTGGCGGGCCAGGGCGCGCGAGCGATCGTGATCGACGACCCGGGCGACACCTGGAGCCATGGTGTCCACCGTTTCGACAAGCAGGTGGGCGAGTTTACCGCCACTCGCGTGCGCCTGGTCGAGCGCGGGCCGGTTCAGGCGACGATCCGGGTCGAGAGCGCATATGGAGCTTCCAAGCTGGCGCAGGAGTTCACGCTCTACCGCGGCCTGGCTCAGGTCGAGGTGCGCGTCACGGTCGACTGGCGCGAGCAGTTCAAGGCGCTACTACTCTCATTCCCGGTCGATCTGCTGTTCTTCAAAGCGACCTATGAGATCCCGTACGGGCACATCGAGCGGCCGGCCGATGGCGAGGAGGAGCCGGGCCAGAGCTGGCTTGATCTCTCGGGCGAAGCGCGTGGGGCGGGCGTACCCTACGGGCTGAGCCTGCTGAACGACGGCAAATATAGCTTCTCGGTCCGCGACAACGACATGCGCATGACCGTGCTGCGCAGCCCGATCTACGCGCACCATGATCCAACCGAGCCGCAGCCGGACGAGACCTACACCTTTATCGATCAGGGCGTCCAGCACTTCACCTACACGCTGCTGCCGCACGCGGGCGGCTGGGCCCAGGCCGGAACGGTGCGCCGCGCCGCCGAGCTGAATAGCCTTCCCATCGCGCTCGCCGAGACCTACCACGCCGGAATATTGCCACAACGCGATTCGTACCTCGCAGCCGAGCCGGAGAACATCGTCGTCACGGCCGTCAAGCGCGCCGAGGACGGCGACGACCTGATCATTCGCTGCTACGAGACCAGCGGCAACGCCACGCGCGCGACGATCCGGCTGACAAAATGGGGGCGCGCGATCGAGGCGGCCTTCGGCGCATGTGAGATCAAGACCTTCCGCGTTCCTGCGGATGCGGCGCAGAAGGTAGTTGAGACAAATATGCTGGAGTGGTAGGATAAGCGCATGCCCCCAGCGTACACAATTCGCGACGCGACCTACGCCGATGCGCCCGCGCTCGCCGACGTGGTGATCGAGCCGAACATCGCCACCTTCCGCGGCCTGGTGCCGGATCACTGTCTCGATTGGCTCACCAGGGCGGTGGGGGTTCGGGGGCGGTGCAACCGCCCCCGAGACCGGCCAAAAAGGGGCGATTTTGGAGGGACACCCAGAGGGTACCCGGTCCCTCCAAACCTCCCTGCAAACGCTGACTGCGTAAGTCGTGTAATTTACTGCCAAGACGCCAAGACGCCAAAGAAATGAAACCCCTCGGTGTCTTGGTGGTAAGCTGGCAGCGCTGGACTTCAGGTGAACGTCAGATGGTTGAGCCTCCATCCGCATCCATGTCATGTCGAATCAGGTCGCCGTATCGGGAACCGCCGCCGGCGCGTCACGGCGCGACTCGCCGCGATACAGCAGCCCGATCGCGCCGAGCAGCAGCGCCGCGCCGAACACCCCCAGCGGGCCAAGCTGTTCGCCAAACAGCAGCCAGGCCAGCATAGTCGAGGTCAGCGGCTCGATCAGCGTGACGATGCTGGCGACGGTAGCTGTGATCCGACGTATACCGCTGAGAAACAGCACGTAGGCCAACGCAGTCGGCACCAACCCCAAATAGAGCAGCAGCGCCCAACCACTGGCCGGGTAGGTCGCCACAAAGCCGGTGGCCAGCGCGAACGGCAGCAGTAACACAGCGCCGCCCGCGAAACCGAATGTGATAGGCTGGAGCGCATGGTAGCGACCCGCCAGCGCGCGGCTGCACAACGCTATCATGCTGTAGCCGAAGGCCGAGCCGAGCGCCAGCAGCACACCAGCCAGCGCATCCCGCGGCGCGCCGCCGGTGCCCGGCCTGACCCAAACCAGCATGGCGGTGCCCGCCAGCGCGCAGGCCAGCGCCAGCAGCACCGCGCCGGTCAGCCGTTCGCGCAGCAGCAGCGCCGACAGCAGCGCAACCATCACCGGCGCGGTGCAAAGCGTCACAAGGACCGCGATCGCCACGCCAACCCGCGCAATCGCCGCGAAGTAGCATACCTGGTAGAACGCCATCAGCGCGCCCATGAGCAACATCAACCCCAGGTCGCGCGCCGTGACCCGAAACATGCGCCGGCCGAGCACGCGCCAGCAGGCCGCCAGCAGCGCGGGCGCCGAAAACGCCAGCCGGAAAAAGCCGATCGACAGCGGGTTGGTATCCGACAGCCCGTAGATGGTTTTTGTGGTGACGCCGACGGTGCCCCACAGCACGGCGGCCAGCACGATCAGAAGCAGCCCGCGGCGCGATTCGGCCCGAGCGTCGAAATAGATGTTCATCGAAAGATCCTCTTCCTCACAAACTTGCACAAAGACAGGCGTGAGGGCAGGATCAGCGCGGTGGAATTGAGAATTGAGAATGAAAAATTGAGAATAGTTCGTCTCGCGACATTCTCAATTTTCAATTTTCAATTCTCAATTCGGAATATAGGCTGTCCTGCCCTTAGTGGGCGAGGATAGCCGGAGGGGGCAGAATACTGTAGCGCGTGCGTGGCATAATCTCGTTACCTTCGAGCCTTGCGGCTCACATTAAAGCCGAACGTCGCCCCAATCGGTGGCAGAGCGATCAGGCAGACTTGCAGCACAGTTGCGTTTGCGTTCAGATGCAGCGGCTCCGCCGCCAGCAGCACCAAAGCCGTGCCGACGATGCTGCCGATCAGCGTGCGCCAGTAGGCGCCGCGGCCACCCAGCCGTCTCCCGATCAGATAAACCCCGAGCGACACACCAATAGTATAACCGATTATTGCCCCAACGATGGCAGCAATCAGATCACCCCAGCCATCGCTGGTGCCGGCGAACAGCTGCGCGCCGATTAGCCCGGTGGCTGCACCGAGCGCTAACCCAAACAGCGCTCCGCCTAGCGCCTGTGCTATAAGTACGACGCTGGCCAGGCGTCTTGTCGATAGCAATGTGATCACGCACTACGCACTACGCAATAAGTTTGGCTCACAATGCAACGGTCAATAATATTTGTGACGGATATCGTGACCTACTGGTTCCATGCTGAAACGCCAACAGGCATGGGCTATTCGGTAACGAACCGCCGCAGCACCTGATACAGATGTAGCAGGCTGTCGATCTCAACCCACTCTTCATCAGAGTGCAGCCCGGCGCCGACGGGGCCGAAGCAGACAGCTGGAATGCCGGCGTTGCTATAGAAGCGCGCGTCGGATGCGTAGTGTTCGCGATACAGCCGCGGCGTCCGTCCGATCACGGTGCTGGTATGCTCGGCCAGGCGTGCGATCTGGGCGTCGTGCGGATCGCTTGCCAGCGGCACGCCGCTGCGCAGCAGGCGCACCTCGCCCTGAGGGTAGCACGCCTCCAGCGCGGCGAGGATCTGCTCGGGCCGCTCCTCGGGGATGTGGCGAATGTCGAGCGTCAGGACCAGCGACTCGGGCAGGCGGTTGCCGGCCTCGCCGCCGTGTATCACCGTCGGCACCACGGTGGTCAACCAGGCGGCTTCTTCGGGTGTTGGGTAGCGCCGCTCCATTGCGACCAGGCCCTCGCGCAGCGCCGCGAAAGCGTTCCGCCCATCCCAGGGCCGCGAGCCGTGCGCCGGCTGGCCGGGCAGATGGATCTCGACCCACATGGCGCCCTTCTGGGCGAAGCAGATGTCCAGATCGGTCGGCTCGGCCGCCAGAAAGAACCCGCAACTCCAGCCGGCGCGCAGCAACTCTGCGGTGCCGCTCTCGCCGCCGATCTCCTCGTCGCTTACGAACATAAAGCCGACGTCGGGCGGCTCGGGCAGTGCAGCCAGATCTCTGATCAGCCGCAGCAGCACCGCGCCCGAGCCTTTCATATCCTGGCTGGCGCGGCCATAGATTCGGCCATCGCGCACGTGCGGCTGGAATTGCTCCGGGCGCGCCGGCACCACGTCAAGATGTGCGTTGAGCATCACCGCCGGCGATCGTGTGCCGCGCAGCGTCACCACCAGGCTGGGCTTGCCGGCACGCTCATGGCGCTGGACATAGGTATCGGGAGTGTTGCGGGCGTAGCGCTCGGCATAGTCGATCGCGGCCTGGAGCTGCTCGGGCCGATCGGCCGTCGAGGGAATCGCTATCAGATCGCAGGTCAGCTGTACGATCTGATCGCGAAGAGATGCGTCATGTACCATCTAGCTCTCTTTCTATTGATGGCGCTTGTTGTATGCTCTCGCAAGTCGGTTGCGACGATGGACGATGGACGATGGACGACGGTGATAGCTGTCGTCTATGGTCTATCGTCTATGATCCAACACCGATCGAACCTGTCGTTGGCCACACTTAGATCCAAATGTGACGATCATTAGTGGTCGGCGGGCCCCTCCAGCGGGATAGAGATGATCGGGTAGTGGCGCGTGCGCGGCTCGCCCGGCCAGCGCACGTCGGTCCACACGATGTAGAGCCGCCCGCCGCGAGCCATGGCCTCGGCGCAGACGGCTGGCCCGATGTCGCACATCGGCGCGAAATCGATCGTCCGCGCGGTCAGCCGCACCCCATCCAGCGCGGTGTCGACCTGGGGCGCGTGCACCACATTGCGCCGAATGCCGGCCTCGCCCAGGCGGCATGCCCCCAGCAGCAGCAGCACGCCCAGCACCGCGGCGACAGAGCAGCCGATCAGCCAGTGCGAGTGTGGTTTATCAGGTAAATCGTCTTCGCTCACGGCGACACATAGATCGGGTTGGTGAACAGCCATGCCCGCCCTTTACGGTACCCCTCCAGGCGGTACACGCCCGGCTCCCGGATATCGTAGCGCAGCGAGCGGCGGGCCGTCGCCGCCACGCGCCCATTGTGAATGAGGCGCAGATCGGCCGCGCGTCCGGCATCGGCGACCAGCACGAGCGGGCCATCGCGCAGGCTCGGGCTTGAACCGATCGCGCAGCGCTCGCCGGCGCGCTCGGTATGGCAGACCAGCTCCGGGCAGGCGCCGTCGTAGCGATTCACAAAGTACGAGCGTCCAGCGCCCAACGCGCCGTATACCTGGCGAATCGCGGTCGGGGCATCC
>DATFXE010000061.1:0-10457 GCA_035258585.1 Roseiflexaceae bacterium
TACCAGGTTCCGCCTCCAGTGGCGCAGCCACGTCTGGCCGATTTTGGCGATGTTATTCGTCTGCGCGGCTTCGGATTGGCTCAGGGGGGTACGCCCAGTCGCAGCGCCAATATCAAGCTCTACTGGGAGGTGCGCGCCGACCCCGCGCGGAACTACACGCTCTTCCTGCATGTCATCGGGCCGGATGGACGGCGCTATGTACAGCTCGATCTGCCCTATCCGACGAGTACGTGGCCTGCGCACCGCTTCCAGACGACGGATGTGCCGTTGGCATTGCCGGCGAGCGCGCCGCCGGGTCAGTACCAGGTGATCATTGGCCTGTACGACCCGGCGACGGGCCAGCGCCTTACGGTACGGGCAGCCGACGCGACCGATCCGGCGTTTGACGGCCCAGATGCAGTGCTACTCACGCGTATCGAATTGAAGTGAGGAGATTGATACATTGAATGGACGTGGCTGGGCGGTCGAACGGCGTGCCGTTCAGCCGCCGCGAGCGCGCGGCTACAATGGCAGATTGGCCGGGTGGAAACAAGACCGGCACATACGATCAGTGCTGGTAGGTATTTTGAGCATTGAAATGCCAAAAGTCGTAGGCATATCAGAACATATGTGCTATACTATGCGTCCCTAAATCGTGGCAGTGTATCTTGAGAATGCTGAATGGATGCCCTACAGACACCACCAGATGCGGTCTTTGCCGCGTTGTGCGCCCCCTTTCCTCCCGAAGTGGTGGAACTCAAGCCAGGCGCCATCTCCGAAGAAAAGAAGCGCGCCTTAGCGCTGGCCTACGTGGATGCTCGCCACTACCAAGCGCGCCTCGATGCAGTCGTTGGTTCAGATGGCTGGCAGGTGGCCTATCGTCCGTGGGGCGATCGGGCGGTGATCTGTGCCTTAACCGTCCTTGGCGTGACGCGGGAAGATGTCGGCGAAGCGGAGAAAGGCGATCCGAACCAAGCTACGAGTGCGGCGATGCAAGCGTTTAAACGGGCCTGCGCCGCCTTTGGCTTGGGCCGCTACCTCTACACTGACTTGCCACAACTGTGGGTGGAAGCAGCGCCGCGCGGACGATCGTGGGTGATTAGCAATAGCGAGGCTGCCGTACAACAGATGTACAGTGCGGCCGGAATCGACCTGACGCGCCGCCGGCACTACCTTCAGCGCATTCAGATCTTGCTGCAGAGTCTCTCCGAGGCCGAATTGCTGGTGCTAGGGAAGCAGATTGCGGCTACGGCGAAGAAAGCGGCGTAGCGAGGGCATCGAGCCGGCTCCAGCGAGCTTCATGTTTTCATTTGGTGGCGGTCAACTCGGCTTGTGTGCCAGGAGGATCTCAGTGTCGCCCGGCCAGTCCCAAAACAAACCGCTCGGCGAACGCGCGGCGAGTTCGGCGCGGACGTCAGCTATAAAGGCATGGAGCCGCTCCCCGAACAGATGCGGGGCGGCGAATGATGTCGACAAGTAGTTGGCAAGCACACCGTCGATGTCTTGGACGATGTCAGCACGACCTGCGCAGAAGATATGTTGGGGCCTGCCGAAGCGTGTGCGAGCAAGCGCATCCTCGTAGCGATCCGCCTGTTGTGGCGCGTACCCTTGCCCCGCACGTCGGCGTGGCCCAAGGTAGCGTTCGATCAGTCCCCGAAGCATGTCGTGCGGGATCGGCGGGTAACCTGGGCCAACCGGCTGCGGGCGACCCTCGTGCGCATGCACGATCAGCGCCAGGACGCCCCCCGGTTCGAGAATCTCAAATACCGCTTCGGCGACCCGCTCGCGGTCGGTCCAGTGGAACGACTGGCCGAAAGTCACCAGCCGGAACGTCCCGAGATCGAGCGTAGGGATATCCTCGGCAAGCGCATGCACCCACCCAATAGTGTCGACCCCTGCTGCAATCGCCCGGTCCGCGGCCGCGGCCAGCATGTCTTCGTCGGGGTCGAGGCCGGTAACCTCGTCGAAGAGGTGAGCCAACGCGATGCTAAGCGTGCCCGGGCCGCATCCGACATCGAGAAGGCGGCCTGTGCCGTCAAGGCTGGCTTCGGCTGCGAGCGTGGAGGCCAAGGCCCGCGAGTATGCGGGCCGACCGCGCGCATAGTAGACAGCGCTACCGCGATAGATCGTTGGGTCATAGGGCATGGTCGTTCATTCTGCGGCAAGTATCCTACAGCCGCACCATAAGATCGGCGGCAATGTCCCAGCGGCACCTCCGTCTGGCTAGCTCAGCGGTAGCTTGACGGATGGCCATGTTTGTTGCCAGGTCGTCACTGGAGGGTTTCCGTCTCCTCCTTCCGAAGCGCTGATTGAGACGGGCGACCATCCATAGAGCGTGGTGTCACGCGGGCCGTATTATACGAACAGCCAGGGTGTTTGTCGAGGGGAGACGACCCGGCGCGGAGGTCGGCAGCTTTCCTTCTCGCAAAGATACGTAGTGGGGTACGTAATTCTCACGATGCGCGCCGCACGACAATCGCGTACACTCAGAGCAGGAAGCCGGCCTACGGCCTACAGAAGCGACTGAATAGGAGCATTCCATGATTGCAGTGATTGTCGGCGCGATTCTTTCAATCCTCGGCATCGTGATTTCAGTCTATCAGATTGACGCCCCATCTGATGCGACTGATGCGACGCCTGAAGTGATCGTCTACGAGCATTGGTGGATGATGCTGCCAATGTAAGGCAGGACCGCTTCGCTGACAAACGCGACCAAGAAAAGACGCCCCTGGAAACGATCCAGGGGCGTTGTGGTGCGCGGGGGTGGGGCTAGGCGGCTGGGGGTCTCCTCGCGGAATGCTATCACCTGCAATGGCGCGCGCACGGGGATTGTACAATGCGTGTATAATACGGTTGGCTCTGCACTACTTCGGTGGTGCGTACTGCTGTCTGTAGTAAAATAGCCGCGCCTGGCTTCGCTCGGGCGTAGATAATTTGATCGAAAACAGCATGAGTTCCCTGCTCGAAAATCGGCGTGCGCGCTTGGTCACGGCGATCGAGCGAAGCCCCGTGCTGGGCAACCTGCTCATAGGCGGCGCGGCCATCGCGCTGGGGCTAGCCGCGGGTGCGGCGGTTGCGTTTGGCCCGGTCTGGGCTGGCTTCGTGGCGCTGGTGGCGCTGGCGCTTAGCTATGCCATCCTGATCGATACCAGGGTTGGCCTAGCACTCAGCATCCTCATCGCCACCGCCCTGCCGTTTGGCACACTGCCGTTCAAGGCGGTGATCACCCCTAACTTCCTGGAACTGGCGTTGCTGGCGCTGCTGCTGGTCTGGCTGTTGCGCCTGCTGGTGCGCCCGGATGAGCAGCTGATCCTGACGCCGCTGGGCTTGCCGCTGATCGGCTTTCTAGGGATAACCCTGTTCTCATTCATCCTTGGCTCCAATGGCAGCCCAGACTCGCTGACTCTGCATAACTACTTCAAGTTTGTGCTGGCGGTGCTATTCTTCTTCAGCGTCGTCAACTGCGTGCGAACCCCCGAGCAGGCGCGCTGGGTCATGCGCCTGCTGATGATCGGCGGCGCTGTATCGGCGCTGATCGGCGTAGCGTTGTATGCGCTGCCGGATCGATCGGCGCTGCAGATCCTGACCGCGCTGGGGCGAATCGGCTACCCAACCGTCGGGCGAGTGCTGCGCTATGTCGAAGACGACCCGAATGGCGTCGAGCGCGCGATCGGCTTCGCGGTCGACCCGAACAGCTTCGGCGGTATGCTGGCGCTGATTGGCGCGCTGACGCTCACACAGGCGGTGGCCGAGCGGCCGATCCTGCCGCGCCGGCTGCTCCTTGCCATGGTGGGAACGCTGGCGCTAGCCACATTCTTGACTCAATCGCGCGGCGCCCTGGGCGGGCTGGTGGCCGGCACACTGTATGTGGCGGTGCTGCGCTATCGCAAGCTGCTCTGGCCCGTGGTCGGCGCGGTGGCGCTGGCGGCCGTGCTGTACCTGGTCTTTGGCATCGGCGCGCGCTTCGTCGGGCGCGTGACCGAGGGCGTGCAGTTCGCCGATCAGGCCAACCAGATGCGGCTGGCCGAATACCGCAACGCGATCGCGATCATCAGCAGCTACCCAATCTTTGGCATCGGCTTCGGCACGGCGCCCGAGCTGGATCTGGTGGCCGGCGTGTCGAGCATCTACCTGGCGCTGGCCGAACGGATCGGCCTGGTCGGGCTGTTCGCGTTTCTCGGGATCGTCGTGGCTTTCTTCACGCGCAGCCTGCGGGCGATGCGGGCCGCCTTCGGCCAACCGGACGAAGCGCGCGGCGCGCAGTTGCTCGGCCTCCAGGCCGCGATCGTGGCAGCGCTGGCGGTCGGGCTGCTCGATCACTACTTCTTCAATATCGAGTTCAGCCATATGGTGGCGCTGTTCTGGGGCAGCATCGGGCTGGCGCTGGCCGTCGAAACGATGAACGATGAAGGCAAAACGATGAGGATGGTGCGCGATGCAGATTTCCTTGTTCATCGTTCATCGTTCATCGTTCATCATTCGGAGGTGGAGCGTTGATCCACCCCAAGCCATCCACAGCCGTGATCGGCGATCTGCTCGACCGCCGCTGGGTCGGCTTGGGCTACGCAACCTTCGCGCTGGCCCTGCTGGTGCTGGCCTCGCTGCCAGTGGCCAATGTCGTGGTCCAGATGCCGGTGGGGCTGTTCCTGGTTGCGCTGCTGGTCGCCGCGCCGCTGAACGGTATGCTGCTCGTTCGCGGGAGGCGCGCGCACAATAGCGCTCCGGCGGTGCTCTTGCTGCTAGTGGACGGCCTGGCCGCGCTCGGGCTGATCGGCGTGACGGGCGGCGCCTACTCGCCGCTCTGGGTCGCGCTGCTGCTGGTTTCGACGGCGACGCCGCTGTTGCTACGCGGGCCGGGGGCGGCTGGGCTGCTGCTGCTGGTCTGGCTGGCGGATGGGCTGTTTCTACTGGCCGTCCCGCAGGCCGAGCTGATACCAGCGCTGCTGACATGGGCGCTGCGCGCGTCGGGGGTCGGGCTGATCGGCCTGGTGCTGTATCGGGCTCTGTCGATCGAGGAGGGCGTGCGCATGCGCGCCCAGCGCCGCGAGCGGGTGCTGCATGACTTTCTGGAGCTCTCGAACCGGCTGCGCGTCACCAGCGAGCCGCAGACGGTGCTGGAAGAGGTCGCGCTGACCGTGCAGGCCAGTGGCAAATTCGACTGCGTGACGCTGAGCCGGTTGGATTGGCGCGCCGGGCTGGCGACGGTGACGGCGGCGATCGGCGCCAGCGGCCGGCGGCTGACGGCGATCGAAGGCTTGCAGTTCGCCTGGGATGAGATCGCGCCGCTGCTCAACGAGCGCCGTCGCGCCGGCCCCAATACCTTTCGGGCCGAGACGTTGCCGTTTCGGGCGCTCAAGCATGAGCTGCACTTCGTCCTACCGCTCAATAGCCAGTTCGACGAGATCCAGGGCGTTCTAACCGTCTCGGGATCGAAAGCACGCCAGGACGCCCTGGAGGAGGCGCTGCCGCTGCTGGAACTGCTGGCAAACCAGGCCGGAGCGGCGCTCGACAACAACGCGCTCTACGCCACGATGGAGCAGCGCGTAGCCGATGCCACCGCCTCACTTGAGCGCAGCCGTGCCGAGTTGGCGCTGGCGCGCGACCGCGCCGAGACGCTCTACCGGATCGTGCGGACGCTGGCGGTGAGCCTGGACGAGCGCGAGGTGCTGACCCACGCGCTGCTGCTGGTCGCGCAAGCGACCGGTGCCCAGCGCGGCGGGATCATGCTGGTCGAGCCGAACACCGGCCGGCTGGCTTTCCGCACCACCCTGGATCGCGAGAAGCACCTGCTCTCGACCGGCTCGGGCGGCGCCGCGACCACCGGGCTGGACCGCGGGCAAGGGCTGGCCGGCTGGGTGCTAGCCAACCGCCAGGTGGCGCTGATCTCCGACACCGCGCAGGACACGCGCTGGCTGCCACGGCAGGATGCTGAGACGCGCGACCGATCGGTGCTGGCCGCGCCGCTGCTGCTCCAAGACGAACCCTTGGGCGTGCTGATGCTGATTCATGGCGAAGCCGGCCATTTCCACGATGAGCATGGCCAGCTTGCGCAGGCGGCCGCCGGACAGATCGCCGTGGCGCTCTCCAAGGCCCAGCTCTACCGCTACGTCTCCGAGCAGAGCGAGCGCCTGGGCCTGACGCTCCAGCAGCGCGAGGAGGAGATCAGCAAGAATCTGGCGATCCTCAGCTCAATCGCCGACGGCGTGGTGGTCTGCGACCGGCTGGGGCGCATCCGGCTGATCAACCCGGCCGCTTCCGAGATCCTGGATATGAGCGTGGCCTCGCTTATGGGCCGCACGATGAGCGAGCTGCCGGGCGTGCCGCTGGACATGCAGCGCGCGCAGCCCGAGGGCTCCCAGCAGCTACAGGTGGGCGAGCGATCGCTGCACGCTCACTTCGCGCCAGTGTGCTCGGCCTCGGGCGAGTGGCTGGGCGGCGTGGTGGTCTACCACGATGTCTCGCGTGAGGCGCTGGCCGATCGCCTGAAGACCGAGTTTATCGCCACAGCCTCGCACGAGCTGCGCACGCCGCTGACCTCCATCCGCGGCTATGTCGACCTGCTGCTGCTTGGCACGCTCGGCCCGCTGAGCCAGCCGCAGAGCGACTTCCTCAAGGTGGTCAAGAACAATGTCGCGCGGCTCGTCGAGCTGATCGACGATCTGCTGGATGTTTCTAAGATCGAGGGCGGCGAGATCCGGCTGCGGCGCGAGCCGGTGGACATGGCCGAAGTGCTGTACGAAGTAGGCGAGTCGCTCTACTCGCAGTTCACCGAGCGCTCGATCTCGCTGGCGATCGACGTGCAGGAAGGGCTGCCGGCCCTGATGGCCGACCGCAAGCGCCTGCGCCAGATCGCCGTCAACCTAGTGGGTAACGCCTGCAAATACACCCCCACCGGCGGGCATGTCGATGTCTTGCTGCGTAACGGCGGTAACTGGCTGCGGGTCGATGTGCGCGACACCGGTGTGGGCATCAGCGAAGCGGCGCGCCAGCATATCTTCACCCCGTTCTACCGCGCCGACAACCCGCTGCGCGACGAGGTCGGCGGCACCGGCCTTGGCTTGAGCATCACAAAGAAGCTGGTCGAGCTGCACGGCGGCGAGATCTGGTTCGAGACCAGTGAGGGCAAGGGCACTACATTCTCCTTCACATTGCCGCTGGACGGCGGCGACTGGACGCCTGTAGATTGGCTGGAGCAGGCCGACTGAGCCTTATTGATATCGCATTTATGACAGGTTGCATCCAGACAAGGTTGGTGGCGATTTGACAGTTTGTAGGGGTAGGGGTGTGGGGGCGGCTTCGCCGCCCCCACACCCCTACCACTGGGGAGGTCTGGAGGGGCCGAAGGTCCCTCCAGACCTCCCCAACTGCCATCTTTAGCTGCTTATGCAGCGGTCAATAAGCCTTGTCCTGACTATCAAAGTAATTGTCAAGTAGGAGATCAGGACGACCATGAAAGCGCTTGTCTACGAGGGTGCGTGGCAGATGCCACTGCGGGAGATCGAACAGCCGGCGCCAGGGCCGGAAGATGTCGTCGTCACGGTGCGGGCGGTGGGGGTGTGCGGATCGGATGTGCATGGCTTTACCGGCTCAACCGGGCGGCGATACCCTGGCATCGTGATGGGCCATGAGTTCACCGGTGCCGTCACCGCGCTGGGCGAGCGCGTCACCGATCACCATGTCGGCGAGCGTGTTGTTGTCCATCCGCTGGTGACATGCGGCACGTGCGAGATGTGCCGGGCAGGCCGGCCGAACGTTTGTCTGAATCGGACCATGATTGGAATGCACCAGCACGGTGCGTATGCCGAGGCGGTGAGTGTGCCGCAGCGCCAGCTTCATCGCCTGCCCGAGACTCTGAGCTGGGAGCATGGCGCGCTGGTCGAGCCGCTGGCGGTGGCGCTGCACGCCGTCAACGCCACACCGCTGAATCTGATGGAGCATGTCGTGGTTGTGGGCGCAGGACCGATTGGCCTGCTTGTGCTGCTTGCGGCGCGACTCAAGGGCGCAGGCAACATCATCGTGACCGATCGCAGCCCGCATCGGCTGGCGCTGGCCCAGCAGCTTGGCGCCGACCTAGTCGTCAATGTGGCTGAGCAGGATGTCGTGGCCGCGGTCCACGCTGTCACCGGCGGGGTGGGCGCTCACGCCGCAATCGAGGCGGTTGGCATCACGCCGACCGTACAACAGGCGCTGGCGGTCACGCGCATTGGCGGGCATGTCACCTGGATCGGCAACTCGGCCCCAGAGGTCACACTAAACATGCAGCATGTCGTCACTCGTGAGATCACCATCCGCGGCGTGTATGGCTTCAATGCCGAGTTCGCGCAGGCGATCGAGCTGTTGGCCTCCGGGCGCATCGACGTCGCGCCGTTGATCGAGCGCGTTGCGCCGCTAGCCGAGGGACCACAGCTGGTGCACGACCTGGCGAAGGGCACGCTGGATGCGGTCAAGGTGGTGCTCGCACCTTGAAGCAGCTCGGTATGGCGATGACCACCCGACCTTGAGTGGTCATCGCCCACTGCGGAGCACGGGGTCTCCGCGCCCTCAGATGCCACCTCAGGAAGGACGCCTCACCTCTAGCGTCACTCAGTCACTATTTCATATGGGATCTGCCAGCTGGTGTGGCATCCACGATCCACACCAAATGTCGTGCTGAGCGCCGAATCGCGGTGTCCTTCGATACTGCTACGACACCCTGCTGCTACAGTGCTCCTGCCCGGCGCGATAGTACTTCGCACCAGGTAGGAGCACTGTAGCGAGTGCTGCAGGGCTGCACAATACTCAAACGAAGCAACTGAGCTGGGTTGTATGCAAGCTACCTTATCTTGTAAAAGGAGAGTCCAATGACTTATCACGATCCGTTTAATAATGACCTCGTTCTCGATACAATAGCCACCCCTGCGGCGGCAATGGGCCGATTCACCGAATCGCGGCGCTCTATTTCGATCGCTACGACGCGATCACCATCATCCCTATATTCGCCACCGCGGAAACCTCTGATCGTCCGCACACATGGTGCACTCCGTCAATTGGGTTGCTGGTGGAATCTGCGATACCTTCAGGAGTCCGATCGCCCACAAGAGCGCTAATGGTTTTTGATAATCAGAACAGGTAACAGGTAGCGCTGCCTTCAGGCGGAGCGTCGCCGCTCCGCCTGAAGGCAGTGCTATTGACTTTACATGATCATGATAAGAAATCCTTCGGCAGCCGCATAACAGCGCCGCCAGCCAGCCGGGTTTATGCTATCATGCAACCTTGTGCGCTGAAAACACGTATACACAGCATCCGTCCCTCGCCACAACCTGAATTAAGACATATGTGGAGCACATGGCATGACGAACCTCAACGGCCGGCAGCCGATGATCGAGGCGGCTGGATTGCGAAAGAGCTACGGCGATACGCTGGCGGTCAAAGGTGTGGACCTGCGGGTGTACCCCGGCGAGATCTTCGGCTTTCTGGGGCCGAACGGCGCTGGTAAGACCACGACGATCAAGATGCTGATCGGGCTGCTGCGGCCATCGGCCGGCGTCGCGCGGATCGGCGGCCACGACATCCAGCACGAGCCAATCGCCGCCAAGTCGCTGATTGGCTATGTGCCCGACCAGCCCTACCTGCCCGAAAAGCTGACTGCGCGCGAGTTTCTGGAGTTCATCGCCGGCCTATACCAGCTCGATCGGGCTATGGCACGGCGGCGCGGCGAGGAGCTGCTCAGGCTGTTCGATCTGGACGAGCGCGGCGACGACCTGGTCGGCGGCTTCTCGCACGGCATGCGCCAGAAGACCGCGTTGGCCGGCGCGCTACTGCATAACCCGCAGGCCTTCTTCCTGGACGAGCCAACAGTTGGGCTGGACCCGCGCAGCGCGCGGCTGATCAAGGACATTTTGCGCCAGGTCTCCGAGCGCGGCACGGCGGTGTTTATGTCGACCCACATTCTGGAGATCGCCGAGCGCATGTGCGATCGAGTGGCGATCATCAGCGGCGGGCAGCTAATCGCCACCGGCACGATGGACGAACTGCGCGCCGGGCACAGCGGCGAGAGCCTCGAAGATATCTTTCTGGAGCTAACCGGCGGCGCGGAAGAGGCCGAGCTGGCAGCCGCGCTTGCGTAATTGCGAATTAAGATAGGGTTCGTGGCAGTTTGACAGTTTGTTGGGGTGGAGTTTGGGGCGGGGCGCAGCCCGCCCGAAACTCCACCCCAATACATCGACTGTATAGGCCAAGCTGCCTTTCTGAAATCTCGTCTACGTCGCGATTCTTAACTCAAAACTATGCTGAATGCTATTGGCGTCCTCGTGCGCATGCAGTTCGTGGTCTGGCGTAACACCTTCTGGCGCGGGAAGATCGGCCGCAAGATCTTAATGGTCCTGGCAGTGCTGGGCTTGAGCGGCGCATCCTATGGGCTGTACCGCCTGACTCTGGTGATCGTGAAGGGGTTGACCAGCGACGACTTCGCGGAATTTCTCGCCCGCGCGGCTCGTACC
>DATFXE010000062.1:0-5037 GCA_035258585.1 Roseiflexaceae bacterium
CGAAACCAAACGACCCACTAATTGCAGATTGCAGATTCACCCAGGGGGTACCCGATTTCAGATTGGCCCCTATCATAAATCTGCAATCTGCAATCAGGAGATATTATGGCGGCTACCACGACCCGTATCATACGTCCGCACCGCGTGCAGATCAGCACAATCCTGCGCCACCTGGTGATCAACTTCTTCATGCTGCTGATCATCCTGCCGCTGCTCTGGGTGCTGCTGCTGTCGGTTAAATCGCTCCCCGACGCCTACAGTGGCGAGCTGTGGCCCAAGAAGTTCGACTTCTCTCACTACAGCTACGTGCTCTCGCAGATCCAGACGCTGCCGCGGAATATGCTCAACAGCATCGTCGTCACGCTCTCGACGGTGGTGATCACGACCTTCTGCGCCATCCTGGCCGGCTACGCACTGGTGCATGTGCGGCTGCCCGGACGTAGGATCGTCATCCTGTTCCTGGTCGCCTCGCTGTTCTTCCCAACCCGGCTGATCTCGCTGATCTCGATCTTCGAGATCCAGAACCGCCTGGGGCTGATCAATACGACATCCGGCCTGATCCTGCCCTACATAACGCTGAATTTGGCGATCAGCGTGTTGATCATGCGCGGGATCTTCGAGCAGATGCCGCCCGATCTGGTCGAGGCCAGCCGGATCGACGGTTGCGGCGTCTGGCGCACGCTGTTGCAGGTGTTGCTGCCCCTGACGGTGAACGGCGTGGTGGTGGTGGCGATCGTCAACTTCGTGACCGCCTGGGGCGAGTACCTGCTGGCGGCGACCTTAACCAACGACCAGATCGTGCGCACCATGCCGGTGGTGCTGGCCGCGGCGCAGGGCGGGATGGGGCAGTGGGCCTGGCCGCGGATCGCAGCTGTGTATGTGATCGTGGTGGCGCCGGGTATCGTGATCTTTGCGCTGCTGCAGCGGCTGTATCTCAAGGGCTTGACCGAAGGCGCCATGAAGCTCTAGCCATATCGCGAGTGGCAGATCGCTGGCCGCCACCCGCCACAAGGAGATTGCGCCATGCGGTTTGCGATTGCCTGAGATGGATATGAAATACGACGTGTTGATCAAAGCTGGCGAGGTGGTCGACGCAGGCGGGCAGAGCGGCCGTAGTGGTGGTATGATTAGTCGGCATACAGATAGTAAAATGTATCACGGCTGTGATTCTGCGCGATGCCATTCAGCCAGCGTGGTCATTCCACAGCCTTGTGCTTTTCCTCTGTGCATCGTTGCGCATTCACTCACCCGATGAGGAGTCGTTCGGAAAGGAGAAGCAGCGCTAAGTCATGGGAACCCATGGTCCATATCGCGAGCGAAGCTATGCGTTTGGCGAGCAGATTCTGATCTTACGTACACGCGTATCTCTCACGCAAATCGAACTGGCGGAACAGAATGGCGTGCACCGGCGCAGCGTGCAGAATTGGGAGACTGGCGTATCCTACCCCAAGGCTGAGCAGCTGCAGCGCCTGATCGCCGTCTTCCTGCGCCACCATGCCTTTACGCCCGGCAACGAGCGTGCGGAAGCACACGCGCTCTGGGAGCATGCCACGCAGGATGGGCCGCACCCACTCCCGTTCTTCGATGAGGTGTGGTTTGAGCGCACGCTGGCGCTACACACCGCCGCGCCCGCCCCAGCCGAGCGCGAGCGAGAGCTAGCGCTCGGTTCGGCGCCACCTCCAGTAGCCCAGCCGGATACGCCCCGCACATTTATTGATTGGGGTGAGGCAATTGCCGTCCCCACACTCCATGGCCGTGAGGGCGAGATTCAAGCGCTGCAGCAATGGGTTGTGGAGGATCGCTGCCGGGTGGTCGCGATTGTCGGTATGGGCGGGATTGGCAAGTCGAGTCTGGCGATCACTGTTGCCCGCAGCGTCTTGTCCCAGTTTGATGTCGTCGTGTTCCGCTCGCTGCGAAACGAGCCGCCGCTCGCCGAGGTGCTCGATCAGAGCATCCGCGCGGTCTCCAACCAGCAGGCGACGCCCCCCGACCTGGTGCCCAACAAGATCGCGCTGCTCATTCAGCTTTTCCGCGAGCGGCGCTGCCTGCTGATCCTCGATAATTTCGAATCGCTGATCCAACCCGGCGCCCTCACCGGAACCTATCGCACGGGCTACGCCGAGTATGGCGCTCTGCTGTCTGCGCTGAGTGAGCGTGCGCACCAGAGCTGTCTGCTGCTGACCAGCCGCGAGAAGCCCGCCGAGCTTGGGCCGCTCGAAGGCCGCACGGCGCCCGTGCGCACGCTGCAGCTGAGTGGCCTGGACGACCGCGCCTGCCAGAGCATCCTGGCGGCTAAGGATATCAACGGGACAGCGCCTGACATGAGCGCGCTGGCGCGGCTCTATGGCGGAAACCCGCTGGCGCTTAATCTGGCAGCGGAGCCGATTCGCGAGCTGTTTGGTGGCGATGTAAGCGCCTTTCTGGCGGCGGGTGATGCATTCTTCAATGGTATTGACCGGCTCCTGGAGCAGCAACTTAGTCGCCTTAGCATGATCGAGCACGATGTGCTGAACTGGCTGGCAATCGGGCGCGAGCCGATCGGTATCACGGACCTGCGCGCGCGGAGCGCACTGACGGCGGGGCCGCGCGAATGGCTTGAAGCGATCGAGGCGCTGCGGCGGCGCTATCTCGTCGAGCGCGGCGAAGCCGGAGCAGTCTTCACGCTCCAGCCGGTCGTGATGGAGTACGTTACCACACAACTTATTGGGCGCATGCTGGAAGAAATTGTCGCCTGCACCCCGGACGCGATGCGGCGCTATGCGGTACTACTGGCGCAAGCTCCCGAATATGTGCGCCAGAGCCAGGAGCGGGTGATTGTCCAGCCTCTGCTGGCCCAGCTCGGCAGCAGCCTCAAGATCAAGCAGACGGTCGAGGCGCATCTCGCGCAGGTGCTTGGGGCGGTGCGCGTTCTCTCTCGCGTCGAGCAGGGCTATGGCGGCGGGAATGTCCTCAATCTGCTGGTCCAGCTCGGCTGTGAGCTGCGCGGCCATGACTTCTCGGATCTGAATGTCTGGCAGGCGAATCTGGCCAATGTCGAGCTGCCGGAGGTCAACTTTCAAGGCGCCGACCTCACTGGATCGCGCTTCAGCGAGGCCTTCAAAACGATCGTGCCGGTGGCGTTCAGCCCTGATGGTCGCAATCTAGCAGCCGGCAGCATTGATGGCGAAATATGGCTCTGGCGGGTCGCGGATAACCAGCAGGTTGAGTTGTTCCAGGGCCATACCGCGCCGGTCAATAGCGTCGCGTTTAGTCCAGATGGCCGTTTATTGGCCAGCGCTAGCAGCGATGGGTTGATCATGCTTTGGTCACTAGCGACCGGCGCACGCCTGGCGACATTGAGCGGCCACAGCAGCCGGGTCTGGTCCGTAGTGTTCGACCCTAATGGCACGCTCCTGGCCAGTGGCAGCGACGATCAGACAATCAAGCTTTGGTCGGTGACGACCGGCACATGTCTGGCGACTCTGGCCGAGCATGGCGCCGCGGTGGCTTCGGTCGCGTTTAGCCCCGATGGCGCGCTGCTCGCCAGCGGCAGCCACGATCCCAATCCGACGATCAAGTGTTGGGACATTTCATCCCTTCGACCCGGCCCTTCGCCAGGCTCAGGGGACACCTCAGGGCAGGTTGCGCTCAATGCAGGCGTCGCCAGTGGCGCGTGCGTGGCGACGCTGATCGGGCATACGGCCGACATCTGGTCGGTGGCGTTCAGCCCCGACGGCAGCTTGCTTGCCAGCGGCAGCGCCGATCTGACGGTCAAGCTCTGGTCGGTCGACGCGGGCACGCACAGCGCGACGCTGCGCGGACACACGGCCCGAATACGCTCGGTGGCCTGGAGTCCTGATGGAGCGACACTCGCTAGTGGTAGCCTCGATCAGACCGTCAAAGTCTGGGACATTGCAGCGCTGCAATTGCGGGCAGGGCAGGCTGTAATCAATGCAGACGCGGTCAGCGAAGTATGCCGAGCAACTCTGGCCGAGAACACTGGCCCGGTGAACGGGGTCGCCTTTAGCCCGGATGGCGATACCCTTGCCGGCGGCGGCGAGCTTCAGACCATTGCGCTCTGGTCGGTGGCGCGCAAGGAGTGTCTGGCGCTCTTATATGGCTACAACAGTGGTGTGCTGGCGCTGGCCTTCAGCCCCGATGGCACAACCCTGGCCAGCGCCGGCTTCGACCGGACGATCCGGCTGTGGTCGGCCGCTCGTCGTATGGCGCTGGCGCGGCTGGCCGGCCATACCGGCGCGATCTACTCCCTGGCATTCAGCCCGGACGGCACGCTGCTGGTGAGCGGCAGCGGCGGCAATGATCGCAGCATCCGGCTCTGGTCGGTTGCACGCACAACCAGTTTAGCATCGCTCGTCGAGCATCGCAGCCCTGTTGTGGCCGTGGCATGGAGCTCCGATGCCTACACGATCGCCAGCGGCAGCCTCGACCGGACGATCAAGCTTTGGTCGCCCACGAGCGCGACCAGCGTGGCCACACTTAGCGGGCATAGCGACGCGGTGCGTGCGCTGGCATTCAGTCCGGACGGCAGGCTGCTTGCCAGTGCCAGCTATGATCGTACAGTTCGGCTCTGGGCGGTCGCGAGCCGAGAGACTATCCAGACCTGCTTGGGGCACACCGCTCCGGTGCGAGTAGTCACCTTCAGCCCAGATGGCCGCCTCGTCGCGAGTGGCAGCGCCGACCAGACGATCCGGCTCTGGTCGGTCGCCAGCGGCGCATGCCTGGCGATTCTGAGCGAGCACAGCGGCGAAGTGGTCTCGCTGGCCTTCAGTATAGACGGGGCGCTGCTCGCCAGCGGCAGCTTTGACGGAACTGTGCGGCTCTGGGATGTTTCAACTGTGCTCCAGGCTGGCGCCACGACCAGCCTGGCGACACTCAACCCACAAGCCGGTGTGATCTATGCACTGGCCTTCAGCCGTGATGGGCGCACCTTTGCCAGCGGCGGAGCCGAGGGTCTCGTCACGCTCTGGGATCTGCCGACGCGCCAGGCTATTGCAACCCTGCGCGGCGAGCAGCCATACGCGCGGATGAATATCACTG
>DATFXE010000063.1:0-8236 GCA_035258585.1 Roseiflexaceae bacterium
CGGCCCAAAGCCCGATCATTAGTCGGATGATATGGCTTCTCATCTTGGGCCTCCCTCGAAGCACCTCTGCGAATCACCATATTTGGGTCACCGCGTAAGACAAGGTTTCGCCTGGCAGCGATCAGCTTTACAGTTGGGGAGTGCGGAGGGGGCACCCAGAGGGTACCCGGGCCCCTCCGCACCTCCCCAATGCTGGGGGTTTGGGGCGGATTCGCCGCCCCAAACCCCCACCCAAAAGTGTAAAGTTCGTAAGAACCTTGTCTAAGTCCTGCTATTGAGTGGCGTTTAGTCGCCAGGCCAATAGGGCGGTGTCGAGCGCATCGGCGGCGGCGCGGGCGGTGGCCTGCTCGGCCAGCAGCGCAAGCGCGCGCTGCGCGGCCAGGTTGAAGCGGGTCTGCTGGTCGAGGCTGGGCCGCACATACCAGCGTGTCGCCACGTCGTTCCAGGCTGCCCGCAGCCGCGCAACCAGCGGCAGGCGCGATTGAAATTGCACCTCTGCTAGCACCGCGTTGGTATCGGCCTCGCCGATCAGCCGCATCAGCGGCTCGAATTCGTCGTCGGGCAGGCTGCCCGCGCGAAGGGCCTGACCGGTTGCTACAGCGGCTGCGCGTTCTAGCGCGCTCGGAAGGCCGAGCGGCGGCACGCCAGCCTGGTAGACTAGCCGCGCCACGCGCCGATCCGGCAATGGCGCGGTCTGGAGCCGGGCCTGCTCGGCCGGGCGAAATGCTTCCCACAGTGTGAGCCAGTCGAGCCACTTGGCGGCGTAACGCAGCCGGTTGCGATGGTAGTAGTAATAGAACTCCGGGCTGTACTTGCCGGTAGCGCTGGCCTCGTGATGGCGCACGGCCGCCCGCGGCGCCACCACCACGCGCTGCCCGGCGCGGCGCGCGCGCTCGCAGAAGTCGCTCTCCTCCCAGTAGGCCGGAAAGAAGCCCTCGTCGAACCCGCCCAGCTTATCCCAGAGCGATCGAGTGAAGGCCATGGCCGCGCCATGGACCGCCCAGACATCCGCTATCTCGCCGTATTGCCCGCTGTCGCGCTCGCCGGCGCCGCGATACACTGAGAGCATGACCGGCAGTTGGAGCTCGGAGCCAAGCGATTGAATCCGCCCATCCGAGGCGAGCACCTTGCTGCCAACCACGCCGACGCGCTGGTCGTGCAATGTGGCGACGATCTGCTGGAGCCAATCGGGCGCTGGCTCGGCATCCGGGTTCAGCAGCGCGATGGCGCGGCCGCCCGCCACCGCCACGCCCCGATTGACGGCGCCGGCGAAGCCCCAGTTTTCCTCCTGTGGGATCAGCTGCGCGGCGGGGAAGCCTGTGACGATCGTGCGGCTCTCGTCGCGCGAGGCGTTGTCGACGACGATCGTCTCATATTCGGCGTCGAAGCGCAGATGTTGGAGCGCACGCAGGCAGTCGCCGATCTGGGCGGCGCTGTTGTAGCTGACGATGATGATCGAGATGGTTGGGGTCATTTAGAATAGCGATTGGAGATAGGAGACGAGCGATTAGTATAATGCCCAATCACTCATCTCCTATCTCTAATCGCTCCATCGCGGGGCGCCATGACCACTCGGCCGGGATCGCGATCGCCCCGTAGCGCTCGTTTAGCCCAGTGCTCTGGACCACCAGCCGGTACATTTTGTCGTGGTGATCGTAGGTGTGCAGCATGGTGTGATCCACCACCGCCACGCTGACCTGGTAGCGCCCGGCCAGCAATGGCAGCGCTGCGATCTGGTAATCGACGTACCCTTCACCCGCTAGCTCTGGGATATCGATATCGTCAAAACGCGTGTTCGGGCCGTTGATCCAGAAGCCGCTCTCATGATGCAGTGCAATGCCGAAGACCGGGCCGCCGATCGGCTGATGTGCGATGTAGTGTATGCGCACCGTCAGCGGCGCATGAGTCTGGAAGACTGTCTGGGCGCGCTGACCCTCGCCGAGCAGTTCGACACGCGCGATCTCGATCTCGCGCGTGCCATGGCGCCGGCCACCATCGCTATCCACGCCCAGCTGCTCAGCGATTCGCTCCTGCTCGCGCCGGTTGACATCGGCCAAATAGGCGTCGATCACCTCGCCGGCCGAGCCGACCACGCGCGCCTGCCCGTGGTCGAGCCAGACTGCATGGTCGCAGAGTGCCCGCACCGTCTCGAGCGCGTGCGATACGAAGATAATCGTCTTGCCAAGCTGGCGGAAGCGGTAGATCCGGTCCATGCACTTGCGTTGAAACGACTCGTCGCCAACCGCCAGCACCTCGTCGGTGATCAAAATATCCGGGTCGACGGCGGTGGCGACGGCGAAGGCCAGGCGGGTATACATGCCCGAGGAATAGTGTTTGACCTCCATATCAATGAAATCGCCGATCTCGGCGAAATCGACGATCTCAGGCAGCCGGGCCTGCATCTCGCGCCGGCTGAAACCCAGCAGCGAGCCATTCAGAAACACATTCTCGCGCCCGCTCAGATCGGGGTGGAAGCCGCTACCCAATTCCAGCAGCGCGGCGATGCGCCCGTTCATGGCCACGCGGCCGCTAGTCGGCTCGAGGATGCGAGTCATCAGCTTGAGCGCAGTGCTCTTGCCGGCGCCGTTATGCCCGACCAGCCCGAGGCTCTCGCCCTTGGCGACACCGAAGCTGACGTCGCGCAGCGCCCAAAAGTCTTCGCCGCGCGCGCGCGGCCGTAGCAGCCCCGCGAAGCGCTCCTGGATCGTATCGGCGCCGCCGCGATGGATGGTGAATTTCTTGCTTACGCGCTCGAACTCAATGATAGGTGGCATGAGCTTCTATGTCAGAGTGTACATTGGCTGCGAGACCGTGTATTGAGAATTATGCCAAATTCTGTGCGCCATCGCTAGATTTCTTCGCCAAATTGCCCGCTGCGCCGCTGGAAGAACCAGTAGCCGATCGCCAGAACCACCAGCGCCGTGATCAGCACCCGCAGGACACTGGTCAGCGCCGGCAGGCCCGGTGTGGGCACCTGGCCGCCGCCGACGGTGTTCCCGTAGAGCACTTCGCGGTAGAACTCGATCAGCGAGGCCATCGGGTTGAGCCAGCGCATGGCCTGCGCCAGCGCCAGAGGGCCGATCGAAGCGCCGATCGCGTCAAGCGAGTAGACCACCGGTGTGAGAAAGAACCAGAACTGGAGCAGGATGCCGATCAGATGCACGAAATCGCGGAAGCGTACTGCCAGCGCACTCATAAACAGCGCCACGCCGGCCAGAAACAGCGTCTGGATGACTATTAGCACCGGCAGGTAGGCGATCGTCGGTGCGAAGTTGAGCAGCCGCCCCTGCTCTCGCAGCGCGGGGTACAAGAGCTGCACCACAGCCATGACCAGGAACATCATCGGCAGGGTCAGCACATAGTTCACCAAGCTTGAGAATACGCTCACCAGCGGCAGCACCTCGCGCGGGAAGAAGACCTTCTTGATCAGGCTGGCGTTGTCGATCACGCTGCGCGCGCCGCCGGCCACCGCCTCGTTGCAGAAGTTCCAGGGCAGCAGACCGACGATCAGGAACACCGGGAACATGGCGATCTGCTGCGGCTGGACGAAGCTGAAGACAAACCAGAACACCATCATCATCAGCAGCGGTGCCAGCTGAGTCCACAAATAGCCCAGCGCGCTGCCCTTGTAGCGCACGCGCAGGTCGCGCAGCACCAGGTTGCGGATCAGCTCGCGATAGCCCCATAGCTCGCGCAGCTTGGGCATCACGCCGGCGCTACGGTCTACCGCCACGCCGATGCCGCCGAGCACGAGGCCGACCAACATGGCCAGCGCCAGCAGTGCGGCGATGTGGCGTGGGATCTCGGCGCCGGGAGCGGCGCGCGCGTCGAGGTAGGCGCTGCTCACCAGCGCCGGGTCAAATGGTGCGTTCAGGATGCCAAGTGCGGCGCGAATGGCCGCAAGACCATCGGCTAGCCGCTGCTCTTCGAGACAGAGCGGCGCGGCGCGCTCCTGGTGGGCGCGCAGATCGGTACGGCAATCGAGCCCGGCGGCGGCGATGCGCTGCTGAAGCGCCGGCAGGTCGCGCCGGCTCAGCTCGACATCGCGCACCTCGAGGGCGCGAGCCAGGTCGCTGCGCTCCTCCGCCGCGAGCTGTTCGGCCGTGATCTGGCGCGCGTCCGGGTCGGGCGGCCGGTTGAGCGGGAAAGCCGACGTGAGGTAGATCGTCCGCAGATGCTGCTGGAATGGATCGCTGGTAGCCTGCCCTTCGACCAATGTGCTGTAGAGATATGAGCCGGTCAGAATACGAAAGATCTCGCGCCCGCCAGCCGCGCGAATGCTGCGCGCCAGCGCCTCAGCTGCATCGTTGGCCAGGCGTTGGGCCTGGCCCGGGCTGTGTCCTACCGCAATCACGCCTATATGGCCATCGGGCTGCGGCTCGTAACGCACGCCGAGAGTCGGCGCGCCAAGATCGGGGTAGCGCGGCGTCTCGCCGTCCTGGCTGGCCTGGAGCAGCGCGATCGCGATCTGCTCGACCGCCTGGTATTCGCCGTTGGGCTGGCCGTTCGTCAGCAGCCCGCCGTAGCGCCGGGTGTCGAAGGTGACTGCCGCCGTGGTGGTGTAGATGAGCGGCTGCGACAGAATGCGCGGCGCGGCGGCAATCAGCGCGCTTACAGCGCACAGCAGCAGCCAGAGCCACTGGTAGGTTCGCAGCGGGCCGCGCTGCCGGACAAGCGCGCCGGCCCAGCCGCTGGGGATGGCTAGGCGGGCCATGCCTGGACCTCTACCGTCTGCCCTGCGGGCAAATTGAGAATTGACAATGGAGAATTGAGAATGTCACCATTTATAGTCATTTGCCTTGGTTTAAAGGGTAAAGTTAGCGTAAGGCCATTCAGGTCGCGCTGACTGCGGTTGACAACTTTGAAAGAAAGTATCTCCGGGTCAATCTGGTTTTTCCATTCTACATCCTCAATTTTACATTCCGCGACAGCGGCCTGCCAATCGGCGATCTCGGCCAGCGGCGCGATCCAGAGCTGGCCGGCGTCGCGAGAGCCTGCGGCGTAGCTCACCACCTGACTCCACGCGGCGATCTGCTCGGGCGAGGTGACTTCCTCGGTATGCGCCCACACATCGATCGTGCCGCTGACGGCGATCGTGCGGTCGATCAGCTTGAGCGCCTGTGCGGCCGTCTCCTGGCTGTGCAAATAGAAGTCTGGGCAGGCCAGAATGCGCTCGTGGCCCGGCACCGGGCGGCAGTGTGGGTCTTCGGCGCTCACCAGGTGAAATTGCGGCTGTTTGGGGTTCCAATTCGTGCGCGTCACCGAGGTGATGCCTGAGGCCTCCAGCGCATCCCAGTCGGCATAGCTCATGCCGTTGCTGCGGCTCCAAGGGAAGGCCAGCGAGCGCGCGGGCGGCACACTGCGCTCGGCGGCGACCGCCCGCCAAGTCAGGAGGTCGCTGCGCCAATCGGCGGCGTTGGCGTCGCCGCCGGAGAAGTGGCTGAAGGTGTGTGACTGAATGTCTTGCTGCGCATCCTGAAGCGCTGTGATCAGGTCGCCGAAGTACCAGCCCGGCTCGCTCTGAACGACACCATACGGGTCTTTCGCGAACCATGGCGTGCTCGTCCAGGTGTCGGTGGGCCAGCCGTTGGCTTTGCTGGCCCATTTGTAGGTCGGGTTGTCCATGAACTGCCGCCGCTCGGTGTTGCCAAGCAGGAAGTTGTAGCCGTTGGCGTAGTAGGTCGCGCGGATGCCCAGTGGCTTGAACAACCGCAGCGTGGTGGTGATGCCCTCGCGCATGCGCAGCCCGCGTGCCTCCGGGTTTTCGGTGCTGTTCGGGTCGTCCGATCGTGAGTGGATCAGCCCGCCCATCGTCGTCTCCCAGTCGAACGAGAACGAGAGCGCCGCGCGGTAGCCGTTGGGCCATGGTTGGATGACGATGGACGATGGACGATGGACGATGGACGATGAGTTAGGCTCTATCGTCGGTCGTCTATGGTCGGTCGTCCGTCGGACATGCATCGCGTCGAGATACACGCGGTCGTCGGACGCGGGCTGGAGCTGGACGAATAGCGTGGCCGCGCCCGCAGGCGCCACGAAGGCGGCTCGCAGCGGCGACCAATCCACCGGCGGCGCGTCGCTCTGCCAGAGCGCCACATCCTGCCAATCGCTCATGTTGGTAGCAAGCGGCTGGCCGTGTGCGTCGCGCCAGGCGAAGACAAGCCGTAGACGTGTGGCCGATCGTTTGTCGGAATCGGTCAGCGCGCGCCCGGAGAAGCAGTAGCTGGCGCCGGGCTGGATCGGGATGGGCGGCGTCTGGACGTAGTTGCCGATGCCGATCAGCTGGAGCGCGCGCCCGTTACCGTCGTAGTCGAAGCCCTTGCCGGAACCCTGAAGCTCTACCCCCGCCGCCGCGGCGCTCCAACCATCGGGCATGCGCGGCTGCTCGCCGGGCGTCAGTTCGGCGTTCGGCAGCAGCTCTTGTGTCAGCAGCGGGATGGCGGCGCAGTTAGCCCGCCGGTTTTGAATAACCACTACCAGCCCGGCCACCCCCAGGAGCGCGACCACTACGGCGGCGATCGCGAAAGTTGTACGTCGTCGGCCTATCAAAGCGGCCTATTCTAGCATACCGACGCGGCGTTGACAAAGGCGCGGCCGATTGCTACACTCACGCTGTAGCCCTCAGAGAAGTAACCATGAGCACCAATCGAAGCAACAACCAACCGAGAGCGGCCGATGGGTAGTGTTAGCTGGGCGCTGAGCAGCCGTCTACGTACTGGCTGTCTACTGCTGGCGCTGGTTTTGCTGGTCGGCACGACGGGATTCATGTTGGTCGAAGGCTGGACGCTGCTCCAGGCCTTCTATACCGCAGTCCTGGTGGTCTCGACGCTTGGCTTCAGCGATCTGCGGCCATCGGATTCGCGCGGCCAGCTGTTGACAATTGGCCTGATTGCTGCGGGCGTAGGCACGCTGTACTATCTGGTTGGCATCCTGGCGCAGACGATCATCGAAGATCAGTTTGATTGGCGAAAGAAACGAAACATGGAAGAACGGGTCGCGCATCTGAAGGATCACTTCATCGTCTGCGGCTTCGGCCGGGTCGGCCAGCAGACGTGTCGGCAGCTCAGCCAGGAGAACTGCGCCTTCGTGGTGGTCGACAACGAGGATACCCGAATCGCGCGGATCGAAAGCGCCGGCTACCTGTACGTGCGCGGCGACGCCTCCGACGACCTGGTACTGCAGCGGGCCGGAATCGCACGCGCCCGCGGCCTGCTCACGGCAGTGCAGACCGACGCGGGCAATGTTTATATCACGTTATCGGCACGGGCCCTCAATCCGAGCCTGTTCATTGTGGCGCGCGCGGCCACGGCTGAGGCCGAGCATAAGCTGACGATCGCCGGCGCCAATCGTGTGATCTCGCCCTATATTCTCGGCGGCCGCAGCATGGCCGGCCACGCGCTTCGTCCGGCGGTGATGGATTTCCTGGACGTGCTGGTCCACAGCGACGACCTCGAGATGTGGCTGGAGGAGGTCAAGATCGGGCCGAATTCGGCGCTGGCCGGCGCGCGGCTGGATGAGGCCCAGCTGCGCGATACCGCCGGCATTACGGTGTTGGCGGTGCGCCGGGCCGATGGGCAGATGCTGGTCAACCCGCGTGGCGATGTGGTGCTGCATACTGGCGATACGCTGATCGCGCTTGGGGCGCGCGACGATCTCGCGCGGGCCGAGCAAGGGGTGCATTGATCGAGCCTATGGATAGATCTCGACTTGATCGAGCGGCCAGTAGCGCAGCACGACGCGGCCGACGAGCTGGCTGGCCGAAATGGGGCCAAAGCTGCGCGAATCGAGACTGTTGGTGCGGTTGTCGCCCATGAGGAAGTACTGATCCGGCCCGAGTGTGATGGGCTGGCAGTAGTTGCCGCATGAGGTTGCAGCGCCATTGAGGTACGGCTCGTCGAGCCGGACGCCGTTGATCAGCACGGTGCCGTCGCGTAGCTCGACCGTATCGCCGGGCAGGCCGATCGCACGCTTGATCAGCGCGTCTTCGTCGCGCGCCGGTGTTTTGAAGAACACCACCACCTGGCCGCGTTGGAGGGCGAATGGCGAGTTGCGGCGCTGATCGGCGGCGTGGGCGGTGCGCACGAACAGGCTCGACCAGATGCTGTCGAGCTTGCTCACCAGCACGCGCTGGCCCTCGTGGAAGTTTGGCTCCATGCTGATCTGATGGATCTCGAAGCGGCCGATCAGCGCCGATAGCACAAAGAACAACAGCAGTGCCTGAATGGCGGTTCTGGCG